>DASSKL010000084.1 GCA_035690485.1 Mycobacteriales bacterium
GCGTCTCAGCAGGTGAGCGGCTCGTCGCAGCCGAGATAGCTCGCGAGGATCGACGCCTGCTCGGCGAGGTCGTCGGCCGGGCCGTCCGGTCCGAGTCGCCGTAGCGTGTCGACGGTCTCCATCAGCTCGTCGTACTCCTGCCGCACGATGTCGCGAATCTCCGCCTCGTCGACGCGACGTCGGGCGACGTCCGCGAACAACCCGGTGGCCACGACCTCGTCGTACGCCGGGTCGACGGACTCCGCGTTGTCGATGGCGGCGAGAGTCGTGCGCAGCACGGTGACGCGGGCGGCATCCCGCGACTTGATCGCCACGGTCAGGTCCGCCCGCATCCGCTGGCGGATCGGCGCGTTCACGCGCAGGACCGTACGACGGCGGGCCCGCGTCGATCGACTGCTTTTCGCTCCGGAAGGGGTTGCGGAATCGCCGGGTCGTGCCACGGTGTTGCTCCGAGACAAGGGCATGCCGTGCGGCATGCGGCGAGAGGCGGGGCCATGGTCACGGCGTTCGTCTTGTCCGGTGGGGGCAGCCTCGGGGCGGTTCAGGTCGGCATGCTCCAGGCGCTCGCCGAGCGCGGCGTCGAGCCGGACCTGCTGGTCGGCACGTCGGCCGGCGCGCTCAATGCGAGCTACGTTGCGGGTCACGGCGGCGGCCGTGCGGCGCTGGAGGACCTGGGCGACGTCTGGCGGGGGCTACGCCGCCGAGACGTCTTCCCGCTCAACGCCGCCCGTGCCGCGGGTGCGGTCGCGGGCGCGGTGTCGTCGCTGTGCTCCAGCGAGGCGCTGCGCCGGCTCGCGCGCCACCACCTGAGCTTCGACCGCCTCGAGGACGCTTCGATCCCCTTGCACCTCGTCGCCACCGACGTCCGCAGCGGGGAAGAGGTGCTGCTCTCGACGGGCGACGCGGTGACCGCCGTGATGGCCAGTGCCGCGATCCCGGCGGTGTTCCCGGCCGTGCCGATCGACGGGCGGCACCTGGTCGACGGAGGTATCGCCGACAACTGCGCCATCATGCAGGCGATCTCGCTCGGTGCGGATCGGGTCTACGTCCTGCCGGGCGGCTACGCCTGTGCGCTCGACCGGCCGCCAGCCACCGCGCTCGGCTCGGCACTGCAGGCGCTCACCCTGCTCATCGAGCAACGGCTCCTCTTCGACGTCGCCAACGCCGCCGACCTCGTCGACCTGCGGTTGCTCCCGCCGCTGTGCCCGCTCGCCGTCTCGTCGATCGACTTCCGTCACGGTGGCGAGCTGATCGACCGGGCGCGCGCCACCTCCCTGGCCTGGCTCGACGACGCGGCGGACCGTAGCCCGCGGCCGGAGCGCTTCCTGTCCCTGCACAGCCACGGCGCGCACCGAGGCCGGGTGCCGGCGGCGCGGAAGCCGGCTGCGGCCCCAACCACCGAGACGCCCGCTCCTGTCACGGATGGGTGACATTGGCCTCACCAAGGTGTAGCCGCTGCGATCCGCGTACATAGACCTCGCGCGGGCCGCGACGTGGCATACACGCCTGTAAGTGGGCTTCAGTGCGTGGGACGTCGCGGCCCGACCAAATCTCCGCTCGAACCCCCCTCGCGACGCGCGGGTCAGTCCTTGAAGACCGGGTCGCGCTTCTCGAAGTAGGCCGTCACGGCTTCGACCTGGTTGGGCGAGCCGATGAGCCCGCCGATCGTCGCCCGCTCGTCGGCGAACTGCTGCGCCACCGGTGCGATGCCCGACTGGTTGAGCAGCTGCTTTGCCCCGCGGACCGCCGCCGGGCTCTTGGCCGCGATCTCGCGGGCCAGCGCCAGCGCGTCGTCCAGCGGGCTGTCCGAGACCCGCGTGGCCAGCCCGATGCGCACGCACTCCTCGCCGGAGACCATGCGACCGGTCCACGTCAGCTCCTTGGCGACGTCGAGGCCGACCAGGCGTGGCAGCATCCACGTGCCCGTCATGTCGGGCACCAGCCCCCACCGCACCTCGAGCACGGACAGCCGGGCGTCGGGCGCGACGATGCGGATGTCGGCGCCCAGCGCGATCTGGATGCCGCCGCCCAGGGCGACGCCGTGGATCGCGGCGATGACGGGGACCGGCAGCTCTTGCCAGACGTAGGCGGCCTGCTGCCCGAGGTGCGTGATGCGCCCGTCGGTGTCGCCGATGCGGGCGGTGGGTCGCGCCTGCGCCTCGCCGCTCGCCATCGCCTGGAAGCTGCCGAAGTCAAGGCCGGCGCAGAAGCCACGCCCCTCGCCGGAGAGGACCACCGCCCGCACGGAGGGGTCGCCCTTCAACTGCTCTCCGGCCTCGACGATGCCCGCGAACATCGCCGGGTCGAGAGCGTTGATCTTGTCGGGGCGGTTGAGCCGTACATCGGCCACGCCTCCGTCGATGGACACGCTCACGCGATCAGACATGCGCCGACTGTAGTGCCGGCCCGCCTCGCCCGGTCGGCCCGTGCGCCGTGCGGGGTCTCGCGTCGAGCACGTCGCACTCCTCGCGCTCCTCCGCGTCGGCGTGTGCCTGCACGTCGCAGGCCGTGACGCACCTCTCGTGCACTTGTGAAACGTGACTTTGTGCATTCGTTCACAAAGCCTTACCCTGACCGCATGGTCGCGTCCGCCGCCGCATCGTGAACGCCTCCGGCGCCGGTGCGAGGCCCGGTGTCCCCGAGGCCACGGTCGCGCGGCTCCCGGTTTACCTACGGGCGCTGACGACGCTCGCCGAACAGGGCACCGCCACTGTCTCCTCCGAGGCTCTCGCCAGCGCCGCCGGGGTCAACTCGGCGAAGGTCCGCAAGGACCTGTCGCACCTCGGCTCCTACGGCACCCGAGGGGTCGGCTACGACGTCGAGTACCTCGTCTACCAGATCTCCCGCACCCTGGGGCTGACCCAGCACTGGAACGTCGTCATCGTCGGCATCGGTTACCTGGGCCACGCGCTCGCGAACTACGCCGGCTTCGGCTCCCGGGGCTTCCAGATCGTTGCCCTGGTCGACGCGCAGCCGGCGATCGTCGGCGAGCGCATCGCCGGCCTCGAGGTCTTGCACATCGACGAGCTGGAGACCGTGGTCAAGGAGTCGGAGGTCTCCATCGGCGTCATCGCGACACCGGCGGGAGCGGCCCAGGACGTCTGCGACCGGCTCGTCGCCGCCGGCGTGACCAGCGTCCTCAACTTCGCCCCGACCGTCCTCTCGGTGCCCGGGGGCGTCGACGTCCGCAAGGTCGACCTATCGACCGAGCTGCAGATCCTCGCCTTCCACGAGCAGCGCAAGGCGGCCACGACGGCGGCTGCGACCAGCGCGGCCGCGGAGGCCGCGCGTGCCGCCATCGCCGGCCTCGACGAGGCGGCGGTCTCGTGAGCGTCCTCGTCGTCGGGTTGTCCCATCGCAGCGCACCCGTCGCGCTGCTGGAACGCGCCGCCCTCGCCGCCGACGACGTGCCGAAGGTGCTCGTCGAGCTGCTGCGCGCTCCCGGTGTCGATGAGGCCCTGGTGGCCTCCACCTGCAACCGGGTGGAGGTCTACGCCGAGGTCGAGAAGTTCCACGGCGGCGTGCAGGCGATCTCCGACCTGCTGGCGCAGGTGTCCGGCATCCCGCTCGATGAGCTCACCGACCACCTCTACGTGCACTACGAGGACCGCGCGGTGCAGCACCTGTTCACCGTGGCGTGCGGCCTCGACTCGATGGTCGTCGGCGAGGCGCAGATCCTCGGCCAGCTGCGATCGGCCTACGCGGTGGCGCGCAAGGAGGGCGCCCTCGGGCGCACGTTGACCCCGTTGGTGCAGCGCGCCCTGCGGGTCGGCAAGCGGGCCCACAGCGAGACCGGCATCGACAAGGCCGGCCAGTCCCTGGTGAGCGTCGGGCTCGACCTCGGCGCCCAGGCGCTCGGCGGGCTCGTCGGGCGCAGCGCGCTGATCGTGGGCGCGGGGTCGATGGCGGCGCTGGCGGGCGCAACGCTCCGGCGGGCCGACGCCGGGGCCATCACCGTCGCCAACCGCACGCCCGCGCACGCCGCCCGGCTCGCCGACTCGCTCGGCGGTCGCGGCGCGGGACTCGCCGGCCTGACCGACGCGATCGCCGACGTCGACCTGCTCGTCTGCTGCACGGGGGCGACCGGCGCGGTCGTCAGCGTCGACGCGGTCGAGACGGCGATGAGCCGCCGACCCGACCGCCCGCTGTTCGTGCTCGACCTCGCGCTGCCCCGCGACGTCGACGCGGCCGTGCGGCAGGTGCCGGGCATCACCCTCGTCGATCTGGAGGCGCTGCGCGCGGTGCTGGAAGGTGAGCAGGTCGCGCGCGACGTCGAGGCCGTACGCCGCATCGTCACCGACGACGTCGCCGACTACCTGTCCCAGCAGCGGTCCGCCCGGGTCGCACCGACCGTCGTCGCGCTGCGCTCCAAGGCCCAGGACGTCATGGATGCGGAGCTGTTGCGCCTCGCCGGGCGGCTGCCCGACGTCGACGAGCGCACCCGCCGCGAGATCGGCGACACCGTCCGGCGCGTGGTCGACAAGCTGCTGCACGCACCGACCGTGCGGGTGAAGGAGCTGGCCGGGGCGCCCGGCGGCGACTCCTACGCGGAGGCGCTGCGCGAGCTGTTCGATCTCGACCCGGCCGCGCCCGTGGCGGTCACCCGCGCCGACGTGGCCGTCGATGAGGACGGTGCGCCGTGAATGCGCTCCGGCTGGGCACCCGGCGCAGCGCCCTCGCGATGGCGCAGGCGCGGCTGGTCGCCGACGCCATCACCGCGCGCAGCGGCCGGGCGGTCGAGCTCGTCGAGGTCGTCACGGAGGGCGATCGCTCGCGAGCCGCGCTGGCGTCCTTGGGCGGCAGCGGCGTCTTCGTGACCGCCCTGCGCGAGCGACTGCTCGGCGGCGACGTCGACGTGGCCGTGCACTCGCTCAAGGACCTGCCCACGGCCGCCGCGCCCGGCCTTGCGCTCGCCGCGGTGCCGCGGCGGGAAGACCCGCGCGACGTGCTGGTCGCCCGCGCCGGCGCCACCCTGGCCGAGCTGCCCGAAGGTGCGCGCGTCGGCACCGGCTCGCCGCGCCGGGCCGCCCAGCTGCGAGCGCTCGGGCTGGGCCTCGAGATCGTCGCCATCCGCGGCAACGTCGACACCCGGCTGCGGGCCGTCGCCGAGGGTGACTTCGACGCGATCGTGCTCGCGCGCGCCGGCCTGGCCCGGCTCGGCCGGCTCGACGAGGTGACCGAGGTGCTCGACCCGCTGCAGATGCTGCCGGCCCCCGGGCAGGGCGCGCTCGCGGTCGAGTGCCGGGCCGACGATCGCGCGGTTGCCGACCTGCTCGGCGCGCTCGACGACCCCGACAGTCGCGCCGCGGTCGCTGCCGAACGCGCGCTGCTCGCGACGCTGGAGGCGGGCTGCTCCGCACCGGTCGGCGCTCTCGCCGACGTGGCAGATGGCGGCGACGGGCTGGAACTGTTCCTGCGCGGATGCGTGGTCGCCGTCGACGGCGGGGACGCGGTGAGGGCGAGCGCGACCGGTGCGCCGGCCGCCGCCGCTGATGTAGGGGTCCGTCTCGCCCGCGAGCTGCTCGAGCTCGGCGCGGCGGGACTGATGGATCACACGAGCACTGACGTGAGCAAGGCCGAGAAGAGGGCGGGGTCCCTGTGAGTTCGCGGACGCAGAAGAAGACCAACGGTCCCGTGACGTTCGTCGGCGCCGGTCCGGGCGACGACCGGCTCCTGACCGTGCGGGGAGCCGAAGTGCTGGCCGCCGCAGACGTCGTGGTCGCCGATCCGCAGCGGCACGCAGCACTGCTGCGCCGCTGCCGCGACGACGTGGAGGTCGTCGACGCCACCGGGCTCGACGCCGCTGCCGCCGTCAAGGCCCTGGTTGCCGCGGCGCGGGAGGGGCGGGCGGTCGTGCGGCTGCTCGACGGCGACCCGGCCCTCGACGGCGGCCTGGCCGAGGAGGCCGACGCCGTGGCCAAGGCCAAGCTGGGGTTCGAGGTCGTGCCCGGCGTCAGCGCCGCCGTCTCGGTGCCGGTGCACGCCGGCGTACCGCTGACGTCGGCGAAGGCACGGATGGTGAGCGTCGCCGACCTGCGTGCCGGGGCGCCCGACCCCGACTGGCCGGCGCTCGCCGCCGCCAACACCGTCGTGCTGCACGTTCCCGCGGGCGAGGTCGGCAAGGCCGCGACCGCGCTGGTCGAGCACGGTCGCTCGGCGGGCACACCGGTCGCCGTCACCGTCCGCGGCTCGACGACCCAGCAGCGCACGGTCGTCACGACGCTCGACACCGCGGAGTCCGACGTCGCGGCCGACGGGCTCGACGGCTCCGCTGTCGCCGTCGTCGGTGACGTCGTGAAGCTGCGTGACCGGCTCAGCTGGTTCGAGACCAAGCCGCTGTTCGGCTGGAAGGTCCTGGTGCCCCGCACCAAGGAGCAGGCCTGGTCGCTGTCGGAACAGCTGCGGTCCTACGGCGCGGTGCCCGTCGAGGTGCCGACGATCGCCGTCGAGCCGCCGCGCACACCGGCGCAGATGGACCGGGCCATCAACGGCATGGTCTCGGGCCGCTACCAGTGGGTCGTCTTCACCTCGACCAACGCGGTCCGGGCGGTGCGGCAGAAGTTCGAGCAGATCGGTCTCGATGCCCGGGCCATGGGCGGCATGCGGATCGCGGTCGTCGGCGAGATGACCGGGCAGGCGCTGCGCGAGTGGGGCATCAACCCCGACCTGGTGCCGAGCGGCGAGCAGTCGAGCGAGGGCCTGCTCGAGGACTTCCCCGAGTACGACGACGTCTTCGACCACCTCGACCGGGTGTTCCTGCCCCGCGCCGACATCGCCACCGACACGCTCGTCGCGGGGCTGAAGGAGCGCGGCTGGCAGGTCGACGACGTGACCGCCTACCGCACCGTCCGCGCGGCGCCCCCGCCGGCCGAGACCCGCGAGGCGATCAAGACCGGCGGCTTCGACGCCGTGCTCTTCACGTCGAGCTCGACCGTGCGCAACCTCGTCGGCATCGCCGGCAAGCCCCACTCCTCGACGGTCATCGCGGTCATCGGCCCGCAGTCGGCGAAGACGGCGGAGGAGCACGGTCTGCGTGTCGACGTCCAGGCGTCGACCGCGTCCGCCGCCGCGCTCGCCGAGGCACTCGCGGAGTTCGGCCGCGAACGCCGGCTGGTCGACGACGAGCTGCCCGGCAAGGCCAACCGGGCCAAGGCCAAGAAGGGCAAGTGACCGGCGCGGCGGCCGCCGCCGGCTTCCCGGCGGTGCGGCCGCGGCGCTGGCGGCGTACACCCGCGCTTCGCCGGCTGGTCGCCGAGACCCGGCTGCACCCCGCCGACCTCGTGCTGCCGATGTTCGTCAAGGAGGGCATCGGTGAGCCGCAGCCGGTGGCCTCGATGCCGGGCGTCGTGCAGCACACCCGCGACTCGCTGCGCAAGGCGGCGGCCGAGGCGGTCGACGCCGGGGTCGGCGGCCTGATCCTGTTCGGCATCCCCGCCGCCAAGGACGACCGGGGCTCGGCCGCCGACGACCCGCAGGGCGTCGTGCAGGTCGCCATGGCCGACCTGGTCGCGGAGGTGGGCGACGCGACCGTGCTCATGAGCGACCTGTGCCTCGACGAGTACACCGACCACGGCCACTGCGGCCTGCTCACCGCCGACGGTGACGTCGACAACGACGCGACGCTCGAGCGCTACGCCTCGATCGCCGTCGCCCAGGCCGCCGCCGGCAGCCACGTCGTCGCGCCCAGCGGCATGATGGACGGCCAGGTCGCCGCGATCCGGGCCGCGCTCGACGGCGCCGGCTTCGCGCACGTCGCGATCCTCGCCTACGCCGCGAAGTACGCCTCGGCCTTCTACGGACCCTTCCGCGATGCCGCCGAGTGCGCGCCGCAGTTCGGCGACCGTGCGGGTTACCAGCAGGACCCGGGCGGCGCGCTCGAGGCGCTCCGCGAGGTGCGCCTCGACCTCGCCGAGGGCGCCGACGCCGTCATGGTGAAGCCTGCGCTGGCCTACCTCGACGTCGTACGCCGGGTGGCGGAGGAGGTCGACGTGCCGGTCGCCGCCTACCAGGTGAGCGGCGAGTACGCGATGGTGGAGGCGGCCGCCGCCCAGGGCTGGCTGGACCGCGAGCGGACGATCCTCGAGACGGTGACCGCGATCCGTCGGGCCGGTGCCCGCATGATCCTCACCTACTGGGCCGTTGAGGTGGCTGCGCGCCTGCAGGCGTAACCCCGCACGATCTGCGTCGTTGGACCCCCCTAGAGATGCTGGACGTTCGTTCAATAAGTTGGCCGGACTCGTCCCGGTTTGCGCCCATCGAGGCCACTAGGGGGTCATGTCGGTGAGTGATCGGCGTCACAGCAGCCGTCGGCTCGCGCTCGTCGGGGCGCTCGCCATCGCGGCTGGTGCGACGGTGCCGGCGCTGCTCGTTACACAGGCAGCCGCCGCCGACGAGTTCATCCCCGGTTCGGCGACCGCGCTGGCCCAAGGCCTGCAGCTGGCGCCGGCGACGGGCGGGCTCAACTACGCGATCACGCAGGGCGTCGCGATCGGCGGCTACGAGGGCAGCCAGGGCAAGGCGCAGTCGCAGACATTCGACCTCGGCATCATCGGCACGACGCTGACCGCCGAGGGCTGCGACGGCAGCGCCCCGACCATCTCGAAGGACCAGATCCCGCAGCCGCTCATCGTCGAGTCGATGGGCCAGAAGGAGTCGGCCGACAAGACCGAGGCCGGCCAGATGCCGCCCGCGGCGGTCGGCACCGAGCACGTCGAGGCCGATGGCACCCCCTCCGGCTACGCGAAGACCACCGGAGTGTCGCTCGGTGTCCCCGGCGTCATCACGATCGAGGGCGGTAGCAGCGAGGCGAGCGGAAGGCTGGTCCCCGACAAGGCCCGCATCGCCGAGGCCACCAGCACGTTCGGCAAGGTGCTGCTCGGAGGCGGGCTGGTCGAGCTCGACGGGCTCACCTGGCACGCCGTGCAGCAGACCGGAGCCAACTCCAAGATCGAGAAGGCCGACGGCACGTTCACCATCGGCGCGATCAAGCTGGCCGGGCAGGCCGTGCCCTTCGACCAGAACTCCCTGAGCACCGTGATCGACAGTCTCAACAAGGCGCTGGCGCCGCTCGGGACCTACATCAAGCTCCCCGGCAAGGTCGCGACCGACGACGGGTCCGTGAAGCTCTCGCCGATGGTGATCGGCATGGCCAACAACCAAGTCGGCCAGCAGACCCTCGGCCAGGCGCTCGGCGCCGGCCAGCCGGTGCGCGACGCGCTGTTCCAGGCGATGACCGGGGTCAGCTGCAAGACGTCGACGCTCTTCCTGCTCGGTGACATCGGCACCGGCCCGCTGACGGGTGCGGGCTCCGTCGCACTCAACATCGGCGGCATCCAGGCCGGCAGCGAGGGCATCGTCTACGACAACCCCTTCGGCGACTTCGGTGGCGATCTCGGCGGCCCGGTCTCCGGCGGCCCGATCGACCTGCCTGCCGGCGGTGCCGGCGGCATGCCGTCGCTGTCGGGTACGGGCGGCTCGCTGCCCTCCGTCGCCGACAGCGCCAGCGGCGGCCCGAGCACCGGCGGCGCGCCGACCGTCGCCGCGTCGCCGGTCGTCGATAGCCGCACGTGTTCCAGCACGCACCCCTCTGGCGGCAGCTGCGACAACACCCCGGCCGTCGCCGTGGGGCTCGGCGCGCTCGGCGCGATCTTCGCGGTCGGCGTGGCCGACGTGGTCCTCGGTCGCCGTCGCGGCCAGCGGCTGAGCGAGCTGCGGCTCTAGCAGCCCGGCTTCGCCGCTCCCGCCCCCCGCACCATCCCGGCCGACCCCGCCCCCCGGCGGCGCAGGAGGACTTCCATGTTCACGCCCTCGGATCGACGGCTGCTCCGCGGCTACGGCCCGCTGATCGGCTTCGTCCTCGTCTTCGTGCTGGTGGCCGCGTTCGTGCCGACCGTCGCCCGCGAGCAGGTCACCCTGCGCGTGGCCGGCGGCACCGGCGGCGGGTCCGGCTCCGGGGTGGATGCCGGCGGCGGCAGCACCACCGGCTCCGCCCCGGGCGGCGGGAGCGGCGGCGGCACGGCGTCCGGCAACACCGCGGGCTCGGGTGGTGGTGGCCAGGGTTCGGCGGTCACGCCGCAGGCCTCGATCCCGGCCAGCACCAGCGCCTGCCCCGGCCGCACCAAGCAGGTCCCCGGCGACCCCTACTCCCCGCCCTGCATCGCGTTCAGCGGCGGCAACGGCGGCGCCACCTCGAGGGGCGTCACCAAGGACTCGATCACGGTGGCCTTCCGCCAGACCAGCGACCCGGGCTTCCAGCAGACGCTGGCCTCTCTCGGGGGCGCGTCGTTCTCCGACACCCCCGGCGACATCCAGCGCACGGTGCTCGGCCTGGCGAAGTACTTCAACACGCACTTCCAGTTCTACGGGCGCAAGCTGAACTTCGTCTTCTACAACGGCCAGGGCAGCCAGACCAACGAGCTGCTCGGCGGCGGCCAGCAGGAGGCCAACGCCGACGCGATCACCGTCGGGCAGAAGATCAAGGCGTTCGCCGACATGAGCGCGACCACCGAGCCGTACGGCGACGCGCTCGCGCGCCAGAAGGTCGTCGGCTTCGGCGTGCCCTACCTGTCCCGCGAGTGGATGACCGAGCGACGGCCCTACATGTGGAGCATCGCCACCGACTGCTCGGTCATCACCGAGACCGTCAGCGAGGTCGGCGTCAAGCAGGTGCTCGGCAAGCCGGCCGAGCACGCCGGCGGCGACCTCAAGGGCAAGCCGCGAAAGCCGGTGATCCTGGCGCCCGACAACCCCTGGTACCAGGAGTGCGTCAAGGCCGGGCTCGCGATCGTGAAGAAGGCCGGCAAGCCGGTGCCGCAGACGATCGCCTACAGCCTCAACCTGTCGACGATGTCGAGCCAGGCGGCGAGCATCATCGCCAAGCTCAAGTCCGAAGGCGTCACCACGGTGATCTGCGGCTGCGACCCGGTCATCCCGGTCTACCTGACGTCGAAGGCCAAGGAGCAGAACTACATCCCCGAGTGGGTGGTCACCGGTACCGCGCTGACCGACCAGGACATCGTCGGCCAGCTGTTCGACCAGACCGAGTGGGCGCACGCGTTCGGCATCAGCTACGCGGCCGAGCAGCCGCCGCAGCGCGCGACGCTCGGCTATGCGGCGTACAAGAGCGTCAACAGCGACACCCCGGCCAACGCCGTGGACCTGATCTACCAGCAGATGTACATGCTCGCGCTCGGCGTGCAGCTGGCCGGACCGGACCTGACGCCGCAGACCTTCGAGCAGGGCATGTTCCGCTACCCCGGCGGCACCGGGCAGTACGGCACCTGGGGCTTCGGGCCCGGGCACTACACGCCCACCCAGGACGCCCGTGAGATCTACTGGGACCCGACCAGGATCTCGAAGTACAACGGCAAGCAGGGTGCCTACGTCACCTCGAGCGAGCGCTACAAGCAGGGTCACTGGCCGACCGCCGACCACGTGAAGGCCTACCAGTGACGCCGACCTTGCAGTCGCTGCGCGAGGTGCGGGCGCCCCGCTGGGCGCTGTGGCTCGCCGGCGCCGTGCTGGTCGTGCTGGTCGCGCCGGCGATCGCCCCGTCGCAGATCCCGCGGGGCGTGGTCCTGCAGGGCGCGGAGTACGGCACGATCACCGGGCTGTTGGCGCTCGGCCTGGTGCTGACCTACCGGGCCAGCCGCATCATCAACTTCGCCTACGGCGCCCTGGGCGGGCTCGCCGCGACCCTTACGGTCGAGCTCTACCTGGGCCGGCACTGGAACTGGGGGCTGGCGATCGTCGTCGGCCTCGCGGCCGGCGCCGTCATCGGCGGGTTGATCGAGATCCTCGTCGTACGCCGGTTCTTCACGGCTCCCCGGTTGGTGCTGACCGTCGCGACGATCGGCCTCGCGCAGGTCGTCGGCGGATTCCAGCTCTTGATCCCGAGGTGGGTCGGCGGCCCGCCGCTGATCGGCAGCTTCGAGACGCCGCTGTCCAAGGCCAGCACCTCGATCGACCCGGTCATCTTCAGCGGCAACGACCTGCTGATCATCGCGGTCGTGCCGCTGGTCATCGGCGGGCTCGGCTGGTTCCTGCTGCGCACGGATGCGGGCATCGCCGTGCGCGCCGTGGCCGACAACGGCGACCGGGCGATGCTGCTCGGCATCCCGATCCGCCGGCTCTCCACCCTCGTCTGGGTGCTCGCCGGCGCGCTCGCGGCGCTGGCGACGATCCTCGGCGCCCCGTCGCAGGGTCTCGTGCTCTCGGCCGGCGCGGGGCCGCAGCTGCTGCTGCCGGCGCTGGCGGCGGCCGTCGTCGCCCGGCTCGAGTCGTTGCCGGTCGCCTTCGGCGCAGGGGTGGGTCTCGGGGTCCTCGACGCCCTCGTGCGCTGGAACATCAGCAAGCAGTCGGCGGCCACGGTGGCCTTCCTCGTCGTGATCCTCGTGGCGCTGCTGCTGCAGCGCAGGGCTGCGGGCCGCGCGCGTGACACCGACTCGACGTGGGTGTCGGCCGGCACCCTCAAGCCGATCCCGCAGGTGCTGGCACGGCTGCCGGAGGTGCGGATCGGGCGCGGGCTGGTCGGCGCCGGCGTGCTGGCCGCCGCGGTGATCGCCCCGCTGGTCGCCGGGCCCGGCAAGACCAACCTGTTCAGCATCGCCCTGGTCTACGGCATGGTCGCGGTCTCGCTGGTCATGCTCTCGGGCTGGGCGGGCCAGGTGAGCCTGGGGCAGTTCGCGCTGGTCGGCATCGGCGGCGTCGTGACCGGCGACCTGATCATGCGGTGGAACGTCGACCTGTTCGTCTGCCTCGTCGCGGCCGCCGCGGCGGGCGCCGCACTGGCCATCGCGGTCGGCCTGCCCGCGCTGCGCATCCGCGGGCTCTTCCTCGCGGTGACGACCCTGGCGCTGGCGGTCGCGGTCGACTCCTTCTTCCTCAACCCGACGAACTTCGCGTCGCTGATCCCGCAGAGCTACACGCGTCCGGTGCTCTGGCAGCGATTCGACCTGCAGTCCGAGCGTTCGCTCTACTACCTCTGCCTGGGCATGCTGCTGCTCGTCATCGGGCTGGTCGTCGGGCTGCGCCGCACTCGGCCCGGCCGGGTCATGCTGGCCACCCGCGACAACGAGCGCGCCGCCGCGGCGATGGCTGTCCCCACCACGCGGGTGAAGCTGGTCGGCTTCGTGCTGTCCGGCGCGGTCGCGGGGGTCGCCGGCGGGCTGCACGCGCTGCTGCTGCAGAGCATCGGCTTCCACACCTACGAGCCGTCGCAGAGCCTGCTGGTCTTCTCGATGGCGGTCATCGGTGGGCTCGCCTCGATCTCCGGAGCCCTGCTCGGTGTCGCCGCCGTCGAGCTGGCCGTCCGGGCCTTCCCGGCCTACCAGCTGATCATCACCGGCAGCGGCCTGCTCTTCCTGCTGCTCGTGCTGCCCGGTGGTCTCGGCGAGGCGCTGCAGCTGGTGCGCGACCGGCTGCTGCGGATCGTCGCTCGCCGTCGCGGCATCGAGTCGGGGCTCGACGTGCCGTCGAGTGACCTGCTGCGCGAGCAGGTCGGCGTCAGCGAGGCGGCCGAGGTCGCGGCCGCCGTGCACGAGGCCGACGACGGCGACGCGCTGCTGCGGTGCCGCGGCGTCGAGGTGAGCTACGGCAGCGTGCAGGTGCTGTTCGGCGTCGACTTCTCCGTGCAGGAAGGCGAAATCGTCGCGCTCCTGGGCACCAACGGGGCCGGCAAGTCCACGTTGCTGAAGGCCGTCAGCGGCCTGTCGCCGACCGGCGGCGGGCACGTGGTCTTCGGCGGCGACGAGATCACCGGCCGGCGTGCCGACCTGCTCGCCCGGTCGGGCATGGCGCTCATGCCGGGCGGCCGGGGCGTCTTCCCGACCCTGACCGTGGCCGAGAACCTCCGGCTCGCGGCGTGGACCATCCGCCACGACGCCGCGGCCGTCGAGGCCGCCCGCGAGGAGGTGCTCGACCTCTTCCCGGTGCTGCGCGGACGCGCCGACCAGGCGGCCGGGGACCTGTCCGGCGGCGAGCAGCAGATGCTCTCGCTCGGCCAGGCGCTGATGACCCGGCCCAAGCTGCTGCTGATCGACGAGCTGTCGCTCGGCCTGGCGCCGACCGTCGTCGGCCAGCTGCTCGACGTGGTGCGCCGGCTCAACGCCGCGGGCGTCACCGTCGTCGTCGTCGAGCAGTCGGTCAACGTCGCGCTCGAGCTCGCGGAGCGGGCGGTGTTCATGGAGAAGGGTCAGGTGCGGTTCAGCGGCCCGACCGCCGAGCTGCTGGAGCGCCCCGACGTGCTGCGCTCGGTCTTCATCGCCGGCGCGGCCGCACCCGAGTCGCGCGCCCCCGCGCGCACGGCCCGGCGCCGGAAGAAGGAGGAGCCGGTCGCGCGGCTCTTCGACCCCGAGCTGCCGCCGATCCTCGAGGTGCAGAGCATCACGAAGTCCTTCGGCGGCATCCGCGCCCTCGACGGCATCGACCTCGCGCTGCGCAAGGGCGAGATCCTCGGCCTGATCGGCCACAACGGCGCGGGCAAGACCACGCTCTTCGACGTCATCTCGGGCTTCCTGCCGGCCGATGGAGGTCGGGTCCTGCTCGGCGGCCACCCGGTCGACCACCTGACCGCCAACGAGCGCGCCTGGATCGGTCTGGGACGGTCCTTCCAGGAGGCCCGGCTGTTCCCGTCGCTGACTGTCGCGGAGACCGTGGCCGTGTCTCTTGAGCGCCACCTTCTGTCGAAGGACCTGGTCGCCGCGGGCCTGCGGCTGCCGGCGTCGACCGACTCCGAGGCGCTGGCCGCGGGGCGGGTGCGCGAGCTGCTCGCGATGACCGGTCTCACGTCGTACGCCGAACGGCTCCTCAGCGAGCTGTCGACCGGTACCCGCCGGATCGTCGAGCTGTCCTGCATCCTCGCCCAGGACCCGGAGGTGGTCCTGCTCGACGAGCCGTCGGGCGGTGTCGCGCAGCGGGAGACCGAGGCGCTCGGGCCGTTGCTGCGCCGGGTGCAGGACGAGACGGGCTGCTCGATCCTCGTCATCGAGCACGACATGCCGCTGCTCACCGGACTGTGCGACCGCATGGTGGCGCTCGAGCTCGGCGGCGTCATCGCCGAGGGCACGCCGGCCGAGGTGCTCGAGCACCCGCGGGTCATCGAGTCCTACCTCGGCACCGAGGACGCTGCGATCAACCGCAGCGGGAGCAGGCGGGCGCCCGCACCGGCGTGAGCGGTTGAGAGGATGAGCGGGTGAACGACGCGCCGGCCTCCCAGGAGCTGTTCGACCGGGCGCGGGCGCTGATCCCGGGTGGGGTCAACTCGCCGGTGCGCGCATTCGGTGCCGTCGGCGGGACGCCACGGTTCATCGCGCGCGGCCACGGCCCCTACCTCGTCGACGTCGACGGGGCGGACTACGTCGACCTGGTCTGCTCGTGGGGGCCGATGATCCTCGGCCACGCGCACCCGGCCGTCGTCGAGGCGGTGTCGGCCGCGGCGGCGCGCGGGCTCGGCTACGGCGCGCCGACCGAGGGTGAGGTCGAGCTGGCCGAGGAGATCGTGCGCCGGGTCCCGCCGGTCCAGCGCGTGCGCCTGGTCAGCTCCGGGACCGAGGCGACGATGACCGCGGTGCGGCTTGCCCGCGGCTATACCGGGCGCAGCAAGGTCGTGAAGTTCGCCGGCTGCTACCACGGCCACGTCGACGCGCTGCTCGCCAGTGCCGGCAGCGGGGTCGCGACGTTCGGACTGCCGGACACGCCCGGAGTCACCGGCGCGAGCGCAGCCGACACGATCGTGCTGCCCTACAACGACGTGGCCGCCGTCGACGCAGCGTTCGAGCGCCACGGCGATGACATCGCCGCCCTCATCACGGAGGGGGTGCCGGCCAACATGGGCGTGGTGCCGCCGTTGCCCGGGTTCAACGCGCACCTGCGCGCGGCGACCGAGCGCCACGGCGCCCTGCTGGTCCTCGACGAGGTGCTCACCGGCTTCCGGGTCGGGCCGGCCGGCTGGTGGGGGATCGAGGGGGTCACTCCCGACCTCTTCACCTTCGGGAAGGTCATGGGCGGCGGGCTGCCGGCCGCGGCCTTCGGCGGCCGCGCGGAGGTGATGGAGCGCCTCGCGCCCGCGGGCCCGGTCTACCAGGCCGGGACCCTGTCGGGAAACCCGGTCGCCGTCGCGGCCGGGCTCGCCACGCTGCGGCACTGCACCGCTGACGTCTACGCGCACGTCGACCGGGCGGCTGCGCTGCTGCGCGAGCACGTCACCGCCGCGCTCACCGACGCCGGCGTCGCCCACCGGGTCAACAGCGCGGGCAGCCTGTTCTCGGTCTTCTTCACCGGCGACCCGGTCGTCGACTACGCGGCCGCGCAGCGCCAGTCGGTCACGCAGTACCGGGCGTTCTTCCACGCGATGCTCGACGCCGGGGTCTACCTGCCTCCGTCGGCCTACGAGGCGTGGTTCCTGTCCGCCGCCCACGACGACGCCGCGCTCGACCGGGTGTTCGATGCGTTGCCGGACGCTGCGCGGGCCGCTGCCAAGGTGGCCGCATGAGCCGGCGCACGGTCGTCCACCTGCTGCGGCACGGAGAGGTGGACAACCCCGGCAAGGTGCTCTACGGCCGGCTGCCCGGCTTCGTGCTCTCGAGCACCGGGGAGCGGATGGCCGAAGTCGCCGCCGACGCGCTGCGCCGCCACGACGTCGTCCTCGTGCGCTCGTCACCGCTGGAGCGGGCGCGCCAGACCGCCGAGCCGATCGCCCGCGTCTTCGACGCGCAGGTAGAGGTCGACGAGCGGCTGATCGAGAGCGAGAACGTCTTCGAGGGCCTGCAGTTCGGGGTCGGCGACGGCTCGTTGCGCCGCCCGACCCACTGGCGGCACCTGCGCAACCCGATGCAGCCGTCGTGGGGGGAGCCCTACGCCGAGGTCGCTGCTCGCATGCTCGCGGCGATCGCGGACGCCCGCTGCGCAGCTCGCGGTCACGAAGTGGTGCTCGTCAGCCACCAGCTGCCGATCTGGATCGGCCGCCGGGCGCTCGAGGGCCGGCGACTGTGGCACCGGCCCGACCGGCGGATCTGCGGTCTCGCCAGCGTGACGTCGCTGACCTACGCCGACGACCGGCTGGTCTCCATCGGCTACCGCGAGCCGGCCGCCGCGCTCGTCACTCAGGCCGGACCACCCGGCGCCTGAGACCCGGCACCCCGCTCCGGTCGTGAGCGGGTGAGAATGGGCCCGACCGCTGTGCCGTCGTCCGGATGGGTCTCCGCCGTGCTCCCTGCGCCCGCCGTTCCTGCGGCGCGCCGCCGGCGTGCGGCGATCGCAGCGGCGGTTCTCCTGCCGGTGCTGGCTCTGGCGGGCTGCTCGGGCAAGAACGCCGTCGACTCGACCGCCGCCAACCCGAAGAACTACGTCGCCGGCGACGGCAACGTGCAGACGGTGGCGACGTCGGGCCGGCACGCCGTGCACGGTCTGTCGGGCCGCACGCTCGACGGCAGCACGGTCAACGTCGACGACTGGGCCGGCGACGTGGTCGTTGTCAACTTCTGGGCGTCGTGGTGCCCGCCCTGCCGGTCGGAGTCGGCCTCGCTCCAGGCCGTCGCCGAGGCCACCAGGTCGCTCGGGGTGCGCTTCCTCGGCATCGACTCCAAGGACGACAGCGGCAACGCGAAGGCGTTCCTGCGCACCCACCAGGTGACCTACCCGTCGCTGTTCGACCAGCCCGGGCGGCTCGGCCTGCTGTTCAGCCCCACGGCGTCCACGCTGCCGACGACGATCATTCTCGACCGCCACCACCGCGAGGCGGCGCGCATCAGCGGCGAGGCCCGCTACACGCAGCTGCTGTCGCTGGTGCGCAAGATCGCGGCGGAGAGCGCGGCATGACCGGCGTCCTGCTCGCGTCGGCCGGGTCGGCGTTCCAGCACCAAGTCAGCAGCGGCCCGCTGGCCCTGGCGATCCCGGTCGCGGCGATCGCCGGATTGGTGTCGTTCCTGTCCCCGTGCGTGCTGCCGCTGGTGCCGGGCTACCTCTCCTACGTCACCGGCCTGTCGGGGGCCGACCTGGCCGGCGACCGGCCCGCGCCCTCGGTGGCCGCCGTGGGACCGGGCGGCACCGCGGTCGCCGTACGCACCCTGCACCTGCCCCGGGTGCTCGTCGGCTCGTCGCTGTTCGTCCTCGGCTTCTCGCTGGTGTTCGTCAGCTACGGCGCGCTGTTCGGCAGCCTCGGCGCCGCGCTGATCGCGCACCAGGAGGTCATCAGCCGGGTGCTCGGGGGCGTCACGATCCTGCTGGGGCTGGCCTTCATGGGGTTCGTGCCCGGCGCTCAGCGGGAGTTCCGGCTGCACCGCACGCCTGCGCTCGGCCTCGCCGGTGCGCCGCTGCTGGGGGTGCTCTTCGGGCTCGGCTGGACCCCGTGCGTGGGCCCGACGCTCGGTGCGGTGCAGACGCTTGCCGCCGACAGCGCGAGCGCCGGCCGCGGGGCGCTGCTCTCCTTCGCCTACTGCGTCGGCCTGGGCCTGCCATTCATCGCGGCGGGAGTCGGATTCCGCCGCGCGCTCGGGGTGTTCGCGGTCGTGCGCCGCCACTACGCGTGGGTGATGCGCGTCGGCGGGCTGCTGCTGGTCACGATCGGCCTGCTGCTCGTCACCGGGGTCTGGGACCGCATCACCATCGACCTGCGCCTGCTGGTGCCCGGATTCACGACCGCCGTCTGAGGGACCGCCGACACTGATGACCGACGTCACCGTCCACCCGCCCGAGGAAGCCGGCGCCTTCGACGACGAGCCGATCGCGCCGCTGTCCACCGCGCCGGACCAGGCGGCCGGCGAGGGGCCGCCGGGTCCGCGCCGGTCACCGGTCGTCGCGCTGCGCCGGGGCTGGCGCCAGCTGACGTCGATGCGGACGGCGCTGATCCTGCTCTTCCTGCTCGCACTCGCCGCCGTCCCCGGCTCTCTGATTCCGCAGCGCGGGCTGAACGCGGCCAAGGTGCGGCAGTTCTTCACCGCCCACCCGACGCTCGCGCCGATCCTCGACCGGCTGTCGCTGTTCGATGTCTTCGCGGCCCCGTGGTTCGCCGCGATCTACCTGCTGCTGTTCGTGTCACTCATCGGCTGCCTCACGCCGCGGGTCCGGCTGCACATCCGCGCGCTGCGGGCCAAGCCGCCCGCCGCCCCGCGGCGGCTGTCGCGGCTGTCTTCCCACGCCGACTTCACCACCGACCTCGACCCCGCCGCAGCCGTCTCGGCGGCGCGCGGGGTGCTGGCACGCCGGCGCTTCCGCGTCGACGTCCGGGAGGAGGCGGCCGGCGCGCACAGCGTCGCCGCCGAGAAGGGCTACCTGCGCGAGACCGGCAACCTGCTCTTCCACATCTCCCTCGTCGTGCTCCTGGTCGGCATCGCTCTGGGCGGCCTGTTCGGCTACAAGGGCGACGTGCTCGTCAAGGAGGGCGACGGGTTCGCCAACATCCGCAGCTCCTACGACGACTTCACCCCTGCCCGCCTGTTCGGCGACCGCGAGCTCGCGCCGTTCTCCTTCTCCCTGAAGAGCTTCCACGCCAGCTACCAGCCCAACGGCGAGGCCCGGACGTTCGACGCGGACGTGCGCTACCGCACCTCGCCCGGCGGGCCGCAGCGCAGCTACGACATCCGGGTCAACCACCCCCTGGCCATCGCGGGGGTGAAGATCTACCTGCTCGGCCACGGCTACGCGCCGCACGTCGTCGTGCGCGACCCGAAGGGCCACGTCGCGTTCGACGCCGCCGTGCCGTTCCTGCCGCGCGACGCGACGTTCCTGTCCGACGGCGTCATCAAGGTGCCCGACGCGCAACCGCGGCAGATCGGCTTCGCCGGGTTCTTCGCCCCGACCGCGGCCATCGACCCGGCCAGCGGCATGGTGTCGGCGTTCCCGGGGGCGCGGCGGCCGGCTCTGGTGCTCACCGCCTACCACGGCAACCTCGGGCTCGACAACGGCGTGCCGCAGTCGGTCTTCTCGCTCGACCTGGCGAAGCTCACGCAGTACACCGACGGGTCCGGCCAGCCGCTCTCGAAGCTGCTGACGCCCGGCAGCACCTGGACGCTGCCCGACGGCACGAGCATCACCTTCACCGGGCTGGAGCAGTACGGCACCTTCCAGGTCACCCACGACCCCGGCAAGCGGGTCGCGCTGATCGCGGCGGCGCTGATCGTCCTCGGGCTGATCCTGTCGCTGCGTGTTCGTCGGCGCCGGCTCTGGGTGCGTGCGCGCCCCGCTGAGGGAGCCGACGGCGGGCGTCGTACGGTGGTCGAGGTCGGCGGACTTGCCCGCACGGATGCCGACTCGTTCGCGGAGGAGTTCGACGGGCTCGTCGAGAAGATGCGAGCGGCCACGGGCACCGCGCAGCCGAACCAGGAGTGAGCGTGCACCTCGCCTCCATCAGCAACGACCTGTTCGGAGTCACCGTCGTCGTCTACTCGCTGGCGATGCTCGCCTACGCCGCCGAGTTCGCGTTCGTCCGCCGGCCGGCGCCGCTGGTCGCGGGCGTCCCGGCGCAGGCCGCGGTTCCCGCCCGGGTCCTGGTCGGTGCGGGCGGCAGCGACGTCGAGGAGCCGCCGGCTCCCGTCGTCGAGGCATCGTCGCGTACGCCGCACCCGTGGGCCGAACGCATCGGTGGCATCGCCGTCGGCCTCACCGTCTGCGGCTGGCTCGTGCACCTGGCCGAGGTCGTCACCCGCGGGGTCGCGGCCGGGCGGGTGCCGTGGGGCAACATGTACGAGTTCAGCTCGGCCGTCGCGCTGATGGCGGTGGGCGCGTTCCTCGTGCTGCTGACCCGCCAGCCGGTCCGCTGGCTCGGCGTCTTCGTGCTGCTACCGGTGGTGCTCTACCTCGGCCTGGCCGGCACCGTCCTCTACGTCGGTGCGGGTCCGCTGGTCCCGGCGCTCAACTCCTACTGGATCAAGATCCACGTGGTCGCGGCCATCACCGCCACGGGCACGTTCATGGTGGGTGGCGTCACCACCGTGCTCCACCTGGTCCGCCGCCGCCACGACAACCAGGTGGCCGCCGGCCGCCGGCCGCAGTGGGCCGGGCTCGCCGCGCGGATGCCCTCGGCGCAGAGCCTCGACCGCACGACCTACCGGCTGATCGCGTTCGCGTTCCCGGTGTGGACGTTCGCCGTCATCGCCGGCGCGATCTGGGCCGAGTCGGCATGGGGTCGCTACTGGGGCTGGGACCCGAAGGAGACCTGGTCGTTCATCACCTGGGTGCTCTACGCGGCCTACCTGCACAGCCGGTCGACGGTTGCCTGGCGCAAGGCAGCTCCGATGGTCGCCCTGCTGGCGTTCGTGGGCATGCTGGTCAACTACTACGTGATCAACACGGTGGTCGCAGGCCTGCACTCCTACGCCTTCTGAACCGGGCGAAGGCGGCCCGCGACGTCAGCGGGTAGCCGCGGTCAGGCCCTCGTCGGGTCGATCTCGACCTCGCGGACGCCGCGCTGGATCGGTGCGCCCGGCCGGGTCGACTCCTCGCCGCGGAGCAGGGCGCGGACCTCGGACTCGCGGAAGCGGCGATGCCCACCCGGGGTGCGGATGCTGCTGATGCGACCCGCCGCCGCCCAGCGGGTCACGGTCTTCGGGTCGACCCGAAACAAGTTCGCGACCTCGCCGGGTGTGAGCAGACGCTCGCGTGCCTCCACGGGGCCCCCCTCCATCCTTCCGGGCACTTACCCAGACGTCACATGTGTGTGTACACGGGTCACGACCGCTCCGTCAGCGATTCACGGAGGAAAGTGACATGAACGACGCACAGGTGCCCCCGAAACCGCCGCCGACCGCCGGTCACGATACGCGGCCGATCTTGTCCTCGTCAGCACAACGAGCTGATCAGCAGGCCGTCACCGTTTCGGCTTAGCCCCCGCGGACTAGTAGCAGATGGCCATGTCTCGCCATGGATCAATTGGTCGGCGTACGCGAGCCTCGTTCTCAATCGTCCAACTTGCCCCAACGTAGAGATGATCGGGGGACATCGTGCGTGCTGCTCGGATAACCGTCGGAGTGACCGCTGCTGTGCTCGCAGCCGCGGCGCTACCGGCGATGGCGGCGACGGCCACACCGGCCGGCGGCTCCTCGAGCTCGAGCCTCACCCTTCTCGGCGTCACCGCCGTCGGCCACCAGGTGCAGGCGCTCAAGGCCGCTCTTTCCAGCTCCAACCTGAACGGCGCCGGGATCGCCTCGATCTCCGTGACGCCGCTGCTCAAGGACGGTGCGGCCGCTGTGCCGCCCGTGAGTGTCACCAACTCGACGCCGAACCAACCGGGCGTGCCGAGCCAGCAGCAGTCGATCGCGGGCGTGCTGTCGGTCACCAGCCCCGCCGCGGCGATGCAGGCAACGCGTACGGCGACCGGCGCACTCGCCAAGATCAGCGCCAGCGGCCAGAACCTGCTGTCGGTGCTGGGCCTGCCGATCGGCGGCTCCGTCTCGCTGTCGAACCTCGCCAACGTCGCCGGTGGCGACTCGTCGGCGGGCAAGCAGCTCACGCTCACCGGGTTGTCGCTGCCGTCCATCAAGGGCCTGCTCGGCGGGCTCGGCCTCGACCTGTCGAAGCTGCCGCTCGACACCCTGCTCAACCTCGTGGACGGGCTGGGCCTGTCGACCGCGACCCTCGACCAGGCCGTGAGCCAGGTCAACGCCCAGATCGACTCGCTGCAGTCGCAGATCGACAGCGTGACGCAGCAGATCACCAGCCAGACCGCGACGCTCACCTCCGACCAGAGTCAGCTCAGCCAGCTGCAGGGCGCCGTCACGAGCGCCCAGACGCAGCTCAACTCGGTCATCTCGTCGGTCAATGCGGCGCTGGGTGGCACGCCTCTGGGCAGCGGGTTGTCGCTGTCCACCTCGAACTGCCCGGCGGTGCCCAGCGCGATCCAGACCGTGCTCACGACCATCGGGCAGTCGAGTCTGATCACGCAGTTCGCGACGGCCTGCTCGACGCTGACCAGTGCCCAGACGGCGCTGTCGAGCTCGAACCTCAGCACGCTGATCTCGCAGCTGCAGGCCGCGATCGACGCGCTGCAGGCGCAGCTGACGAGCCTCACCAACCAGCTGTCCGGCGTGACCGGCCCGCTGGTCACGCAGATCCTCGGCATCCTCGACGGGACACCGCTGGTCTCGCTGGCCAAGCTCGACGTCTCGACGCTCGCCGAGGCCGGCACCACCCACAAGGCGGACGTGACCGGCACCGTCGAGGGGCTGAAGGTCGCCAACACCGACATCCTCAAGGCGGTCACGGGTAGCAGCACCGCCGACATCACCAGCCTCGTCGGCAGCACGCTCAGCGGCGTGCAGTCGAAGATCTCGGGGCTGCTGGGTCAGCTGTCCTCGGTGCTGTCGAGCGTCCCCCAGCTGCCGGACCTCAAGGTGCCGGTGCCGGTGGTCAAGGTCCTGCAGAAGTCGACCTCGCTCGACCCGGTCGGCGGCCTGCAGGCCGCGCGGGCGGCGGTCACCGCGCTGCAGATCGACTGGGCCGGGCTGTCGATCCCCGACGCGGTCGCGCTGCCCGGCGTCGCCAACCTGGTGCCGCAGTCGCAGCAGGCGCACGCCACCCTCGCCGGATCGCCGCTGTCGCTGACGATCGGGTCGATGAGCGACCTCGCCCAGGCCCGGCCCGGCAGCACCTCCACCCCGCAGACGACCCCGGGCGGCACGCCGGCCGGCACGCCGTCGGGCAGCCCGTTGCCGATGACCGGACTCGCCGGGTGGGTGCCGCTGACCGCGCTCGTCCTCGTCGGTGCCGCCCTCGGCATCCGGCGCTGGCGGTCGGTGCAGGGCTGACCAGAACCACGGGGTGACCCCCTCACTGCAGGGGCTCGGCGATCCACCGCCGGGCCCCTGCGTCGTACATTGGCAGTGATGACGTCGACACCGACACCTGAGGCCGGCGGGCCCGGGCGCGCGTTCCTGCTCTACAACGTGGCGCGGCTCGGCCTGCTGCTCCTGTTCGGCGGCATCCTGTGGCTCGCGGGCTTCCGCGGGATGCTGCTCGCGCTCTTCGCCCTCGTGCTCTCGGGCATCGCCAGCTGGTTCGTGCTCGGCCGCCAGCGCGTGGTGGTGGGGCAGGCACTGAGCCGGCAGATCCAGCAACGGCGGGTGAAGTTCGCGCAGCGCACCGCGGCCGAGGACGCCGCGGTCGACGAGATGTTCGCCCGCCGGTCCCCGTCCGACGACTGACTGGTCCATAGGGAGCACTCCGACCGGGGGGTGCGGCACTCGCTCTCGTGGGCCCGTGTGGGTGATCCGCCCCACCCGTCCGATATGGACCGAAGTCGTCACGTAGTCCCGTGCTACAGACGCCGACCTTCTTTCCATGAACACTGTGCTCATGGCAGCCACGTCGTGCGCACCGTCCACGGCCACCGCCGGCCCCGCCGAGCCGCGCCCCGCCGCAGCGCGGGCCAGGACCGCGCGCACCCGCCGCACCCGGGTCCTCGTCGCCGAGGACGCGCCCGGGCTGCACCAGCTGCTGTGCCTGCTGCTGGAGATGGAGGACGACTTCGAGGTCGTCGCTCGCGCGGTCGACGGGGTGCAGACCCTGGCAGCCGCCGCCGCCGAGCGGCCCGACCTCGTCGTGCTCGACCTCGGCCTGCCGGTCATGAGCGGCTTCGACGCGCTCACCGGTCTGCGCCGGCTGCTGCCCGACGCGACGATCGTGGTGTTCTCGGCCTTCGAGGCGGCTAGCTACGCGGCCACCGCGTTGCGGCGCGGTGCAGACGCCTACGTCGAGAAGGACGCGGGTGCCCTGGAGATCGTGCAGCGGCTGCGGGAGGCCTGCCGAAGGTAGGGGCGGTCTCCAGGCGGCCGGGGGTCGGCGCCTACACTGGCTCCGCGCTCGTGAAGGCGTTCACAAGCGCACGGAAGAGCCGATGACCGGACCCGCACACCCCGCCGAGGAAAGCCCATGCCCCCGAGCATGCCCGCGACAGCGGTCGATTCCGCGGCTGATGTCGTCGTCGTCGGGGCCGGGCCGGCAGGCTCGACGGCGGCCTACCACCTCGCGCAGGCGGGGATCGACGTCCTGCTGCTGGAGAAGGCGGAGTTCCCCCGGGAAAAGGTCTGCGGCGACGGCCTGACGCCGCGCGCGGTCCGCCAGCTGCTGCGCATGGGCATCGACACCTCTCCCGAAGCCGGCTGGCTGCACAACCGTGGCCTGCGCATCATCGGCGGCGGCATGCGGCTGCAGCTGCCCTGGCCCGATCTCGCCACCTACCCCGACTACGGCCTGGTACGCCCGCGCACCGACTTCGACGAGCTGCTCGCCCGCACCGCCCAGAAGGCCGGTGCCCGGTTGCACGAGCGCACGGCCGTGACGGGTCCGGTGCGTGACGAGCGCACCGGACGGGTCGTCGGCGTCACGACCAAGGACGGGGCCACCCACTGCGCGCAGGTGGTGCTGGTCGCCGACGGCAACTCCAGCCGGTTCGCGCTGTCGCTCGGGCTGCGCAAGCGCGAGGACCGCCCGATGGGCGTCGCCGTACGCCGCTACTACCGCAGTCCCCGCCACGACGACGACTGGCTCGAGTCGTGGCTCGAGCTGTGGGACGGCCGACCGGGGGAGGGCCGGCTGCTGCCCGGCTACGGCTGGATCTTCGGCATGGGCGACGGCACCAGCAACGTCGGGCTCGGGATCCTCAACACCAGCGAGGCCTTCCGCAACACCGACTACAAGGACCTGCTCACGCGGTGGCTGTCGTCGATGCCCGCGGAGTGGGGCTACGTCGAGGACAACGCCACCTGTCCGGTCCGGGGCAGTGCGTTGCCGATGGGCTTCAACCGCCAGCCGCACTACCGCGACGGCGCGCTGCTTCTCGGTGACGCCGGCGGGATGGTCAACCCCTTCAACGGCGAGGGCATCGCCTATGCGATGGAGTCCGGCGAGATGGCCGCCGACGTCGTGGTGCAGGCGCTCGCGCGGCCCGAGGGCGTGGCCCGGGAGCGCGCGTTGCAGGCATACCCGCGGGCGCTCAAGGACGCCTACGGCGGCTACTACACGCTGGGCCGCATCTTCGTGCAGCTGATCGGCAACCCGTCGGTGATGAAGCTCGCCACCCGGCACGGCCTGCCGCACCCGACGCTGATGCGCTTCACGCTGAAGCTGCTGGCCAACCTCACCGACCCGCGTTCCGCCGACACCCACGACCGCATCATCAACGCGCTCACCAAGCTCGCCCCGGCCGCCTGACGCGCACCGTCCGACCACGAGAGAGGAGGCACCATGCTCGGGATCTACGCGCCGATCGTCATCCTGTTCGCGCTCGCGCTGGGCTTTGCGGTCTTCTCGATCGCGGCGAGCGCGCTTGCCGGGCCCAAGCGCTACAACCGCGCGAAGCTCGAGGCCTACGAGTGCGGCATCGAGCCGACGCCCCAGGCGTTCGCCGGGCACCGCTTCCCGGTGAAGTACTACCTGACGGCGATGCTCTTCATCGTCTTCGACATCGAGATCATCTTCTTGTACCCGTGGGCCGTGGCGTTCGGCCACCTCGGCTGGTTCGGGCTCGTCGAGATGGTCCTGTTCATCGCCGCCGTCTTCGTCGTCTACGCCTACGTGTGGCGTCGCGGCGGGCTGGACTGGGAGTGAGCTGACATGGGCATCGAGGAAAAGCTGCCGAGCGGCTTCCTGCTCACCACCGTCGAGCAGGCGGTGGGGCTGGCCCGCAAGAACTCCGTCTGGCCGGCGACGTTCGGGCTGGCCTGCTGCGCGATCGAGATGATGGCCACCGGGGCCGGTCGCTACGACCTGGCGCGCTTCGGCATGGAGCGCTTCTCGGCGACGCCGCGGCAGGCCGACCTGATGATCGTTGCCGGTCGGGTGAGCCAGAAGATGGCTCCCGTGCTGCGGCAGATCTACGACCAGATGCCCGACCCGAAGTGGGTCATCGCGATGGGCGTCTGCGCGTCCAGCGGCGGCATGTTCAACAACTACGCCGTGGTGCAGGGCGTCGACCACGTCGTACCCGTCGACATGTACCTCCCCGGCTGCCCGCCGCGGCCGGAGATGCTGATGGACTCGATCCTCAAGCTGCATGACAAGATCCGCACCGGCCCGCTGTCCGGCAAGCTGCCGCCGACGAAGATCGGCGAGTCGCCCTACCTCAAGCCGATCGAGCGCGACACCGCCCGCTCGGCCGGCACGCCGCTCGGTGGTGCCGCATGAGCGAGGGTCCGGTAGAGCGGCACGGCGCCTTCGGGGTCCAGGGCAGCGGCGACACCTCCGGCTTCGGCGGCCTGGTCGTCCGCGGTCTGCGGCCGGCGTCGTCGCCACGGCCCTACGGCGGCTGGTTCGACGAGGTCACCGACACGCTGGAGCGGGTGGTGCCCGACTTCGGCGACGCGGTCGAGCGGGTCGTCGTCGACCGGGGAGAGCTGACGCTGCACCTGCGCCGGGAGCGCCTGCTCGACGTCGTACGCCGGTTGCGTGACGACCCCGCGCTGCGGTTCGAGATGTGCAGCGGCGTGTCCGGCACCGACTACCCGAACGACCCGTCCGGCCGCCGGCTGCACGCGGTCTACCAGCTGCTGTCGATGACCTATCGCCGCCGGTTGCGGCTCGAGGTGTCGGTCACGGTCGACGACCCGCACGTGCCGTCGGTCGTCGAGGTCTACCCGGGCGCCAACTGGCACGAGCGCGAGACCTGGGACTTCTTCGGCATCATCTTCGACGGCCACCCGGGGCTGACCCGCATCGAGATGCCCGACGACTGGCCGGGCCACCCGCAGCGCAAGGACTACCCGTTGGGCGGCGTGACCGTGAAGTACAAGGGCGCCCAGGTGCCACCGCCGGACGAGCGGAGGGCTTACGCATGAGCGAGGCGACACAAGAGCGCGTCTTCACCGTCGGCGGGGGCGACTGGGACACGATCGTCGAGAGTGTCGACCCGCTGGAGGCCGAGCGGATCGTCATCAACATGGGCCCGCAGCACCCGTCGACGCACGGGGTGCTGCGCCTGGTGCTCGAGCTCGAGGGCGAGACCGTCACTCAGGCGCGGGTCGTCATCGGCTACCTGCACACCGGCATCGAGAAGAACACCGAGTACCGCAACTGGGTGCAGGGCGTCACGTTCGTGACGCGCATGGACTACCTGTCGCCGTTCTTCAACGAGACGGCCTACTCGCTCGCGGTCGAGAAGCTGCTCGGCGTCACCGACCAGATCCCCGAGCGGGTCAACGTGATCCGCGTGCTGATGATGGAGCTCAACCGCATCGCCTCCCACTGCGTGTGGCTGGCGACCGGTGGCATGGAGCTCGGCGCGATGTCGATGATGCTCTACGGGTTCCGTGAGCGGGAGATCATCCTCGACATCTTCGAGATGATCACCGGCCTGCGGATGAACCACAACTACGTGCGGCCGGGCGGCGTCTCGCAGGACCTGCCACCCGGCGCGGTCGAGAAGATCCGCGAGTTCCTGAAGATCATGCCGGAGCGGATCGACGAGTACGACAAGCTGCTCACGGGGCAGCCGATCTGGAAGGCTCGGCTCAAGGGCACCGGTTACCTCGACGTCGCCGGGGCCGTGGCCCTCGGCGTCACCGGGCCGATGCTGCGTGCGGCCGGCCTGCAGTGGGACCTCCGAAAGGAGATGCCCTACTGCGGCTACGAGACCTACGACTTCGACGTGCCGACCCACCCGGACGGCGACAACTTCTCCCGCTACCTGGTGCGGATGCAGGAGATGCGCGAGTCGCTCAAGATCATCGAGCAGGCGCTCGACCGGCTGCGGCCCGGACCGACGATGATCGCCGACAAGAAGATCGCCTGGCCGGCGCAGCTGGCTCTCGGTCCCGACGGGCTGGGCAACTCCCTCGACCACATCCGCCACATCATGGGTACGTCGATGGAGGCGCTGATCCATCACTTCAAGCTGGTGACCGAGGGCTTCCGGGTGCCGCCCGGGCAGGTCTACCAGGCGATCGAGTCGCCGCGCGGTGAGCTGGGCGTGCACATGGTCAGCGACGGAGGCACCCGGCCCTACCGGTGCCACTTCCGCGACCCGTCGTTCACGAACCTGCAGGCCGTCTCCGCGCTCTGCGAGGGCGGCATGGTGGCCGACGTCGTCGCCAGCGTGGCGAGCATCGACCCCGTCATGGGTGGAGTGGACCGCTAGTGGCACTGAGTGAGAAGACGCGGGCGGAGGCCCGCGAGATCATCGCGCGCTACCCGCAGCCGCGCAGCGCGCTGCTGCCGATGCTGCACCTGTGCCAGGCCGAGGAGGGTTACGTGACCCCCGACGCCATCGCGCTGTGCGCCGAGGAGCTCGGGCTGACCAAGGCGGAGGTGGCCGCGGTCGCGACGTTCTACACGATGTACAAGCGCGAGCCGGTCGGCGACTACCACGTCGGCGTCTGCACCAACACGCTGTGCGCGGTCATGGGCGGTGACGCGATCTTCGCGGCGTTAAAGGAGCATCTCGGGGTCGGCAACGACGAGACGACCGACGACGGCAAGGTGACGCTGGAGCACATCGAGTGCAACGCCGCCTGCGACTTCGCTCCGGTCGTGATGGTCAACTGGGAGTTCTTCGACAACCAGACGCCGGAGTCGGCCCGCCAGCTGGTCGACCGGTTGCGGGCGGGCGACCCGCCGATGCCGACCCGCGGCGCGACGCTGTGCACCTGGCGGGAGGCGGCGCGCGTGCTCGCGGGCTTCTACGACGGCCGGGCCGACGAGGGTCCCTCGGCCGGTCCCGAGACCCTGGTCGGGCTCAAGCTCGCCCGCGAGCGCGGCGACAGCGCACCCGCCATGGAGAGGGGTGCGGAGTGAACCTCACGCCTGTGCTGTCGGCCAACTGGGACCAGGAGCGCTCCTGGACGCTGGACGCCTACGAGGCGCAGGGCGGCTACCAGGCCGTGCGCAAGGCGCTGGCGATGGAGCCCGACGCCGTCATCCAGCTCGTCAAGGACTCCGGCCTGCGCGGTCGTGGCGGCGCCGGCTTTCCCACCGGCAACAAGTGGGGCTTCATCCCCCAGGGCGACGGCAAGCCGCACTACCTCGTGGTCAACGCCGACGAGAGTGAGCCCGGCACCTGCAAGGACATGCCGCTGCTGCTGGCGAGCCCGCACACCCTGCTCGAGGGCATCGTCATCTCGTCCTACGCGATCCGTGCCAACCAGGCCTTCATCTACGTGCGCGGCGAGGTGCTGCACATCGTCCGCCGGCTGCAGGCCGCGGTCGCGGACGCCTATGCGAAGGGCTACCTCGGCAAGGGCGTCTTCGGCACCGGCTACGACCTCGACGTCGTCGTGCACGCGGGCGCGGGTGCCTACATCTGCGGCGAGGAGACCGCGCTGCTCGACTCGCTCGAGGGCTATCGGGGGCAGCCGCGGCTGCGCCCGCCGTTCCCGGCCGTCGCGGGCCTCTACGCGAGCCCGACGGTCATCAACAACGTCGAGTCGATCGCCAGCGTGCCGGCCATCGTGGCCGGCGGGGCCGACTGGTTCCGCAAGATGGGCACCGAGAAGTCGCCCGGCTTCACGATCTACTCGCTGTCCGGGCACGTGACCCGGCCGGGCCAGTACGAAGCCCCGCTGGGCGTAACCCTGCGCGAGCTGCTCGACCTGGCCGGCGGCGTACGTGAGGGTCACCGGCTGAAGTTCTGGACTCCCGGCGGGTCGTCGACGCCGCTGCTGACGGCCGAGCACCTCGACGTGCCGCTGGACTACGAAGGCATGCAGTCGGCCGGCTCGATGCTCGGCACCAAGGCGCTGCAGATCTTCGACGAGACCACGTGCGTCGTGCGCGCCGTCCAGCGCTGGACGGAGTTCTACGCCCACGAGTCCTGCGGCAAGTGCTCGCCCTGCCGCGAAGGCACGTTCTGGATGGTGCAGATCTTCGACCGGCTCGAGCGCGGCACCGGAACCGAGGAGGACATCACCACGCTGCTCGACGTGTGCGACAACATGTTCGGGCGGGTGTTCTGCGCACTCGGCGACGGCGCGACCAGTCCGGTCGTGTCCTCCATCCAGTACTTCCGAGACGAGTTCGTCGCGCACTTCGCCGAGCGCGGCTGTCCCTTCGACCCGACGGCGTCCACGCTGTTCGCCGCCGCAGGAGCACGCGGCTGATGACTGTCACCTCGACCAGCGCGTCCAACGGCGAGGGCGGGCTGCCCGAACGCCCGGCCGACCACGTCACGGTCACGATCGACGGCATCGAGATGTCGGTGCCGAAGGGCCTGCTCGTCATTCGCGCCGCCGAGCAGATCGGCGTCCAGATCCCGCGCTTCTGCGAGCACCCCCTGCTGGACCCGATCGGCGCCTGCCGGCAGTGCCTCGTCGAGGTGGAGGGCCAGCGCAAGCCGCTCGCCGCCTGCACGACGACGGTCACCGAGGGCATGATCGTGCGCACCCAGATGACCTCGCCGGTGGCGGAGAAGGCGCAGGCCGGCAACATCGAGTTCCTGCTGGTCAACCACCCGCTCGACTGTCCCATCTGCGACAAGGGTGGCGAGTGCCCGTTGCAGAACCAGTCGATGGCCAACGGCTACGCGGAGAGCCGCTTCCACGACGTCAAGCGCACCTACCCGAAGCCGATCGCGATCTCCAGCCAGATCCTGCTCGACCGCGAGCGCTGCGTGCTCTGCACCCGCTGCACGCGGTTCGCCCAGCAGATCGCCGGTGACCCGTTCATCGAGCTGTTCGAGCGCGGCGCACTCGAGCAGGTGGCGATCTTCGAAGAGGAGCCGTTCGAGTCCTACTTCGGCGGCAACACCGTGCAGATCTGCCCGGTCGGCGCGCTGACCGGCGCGTCCTACCGGTTCCGCGCCCGCCCCTTCGACCTCGTGTCGACGCCCAGCATCTGCGAGCACTGCGCCTCCGGCTGCCAGCAGCGCACCGACTGGCGTCGCGGCAAGGTCATGCGGCGCCTCGCCGGTGACGACCCGGAGGTCAACGAGGAGTGGAACTGCGACAAGGGTCGCTGGGCGTTCACCTACGCGTTCCACGACCGGGTCACCGAGCCGCGGGTCCGTGACGACGAGGGATACCTGCAGCCGACGTCGTGGAGCGAGGCCCTCGCCGCCGCTGCGCAGGCGCTGACCGCGGCGGGTCGCCGGGTCGGGGTGCTGACGGGCGGGCGGCTGACCGTCGAAGACGCCTACGCCTACGCGAAGTTCGCCCGCGTCGCACTCGGCACCAACGACATCGACTTCCGGGCCCGCCCGCACTCGGTGGAGGAGCAGAAGTTCCTCGCCGCCCGGGTCGCCGGTCGCTATCTCGACGTGACCTACGCAGACCTCGAGGACGCACCGGCGGTGCTGCTCGTCGGCTTCGAGCCCGAGGAGGAGTCGCCGATCGTCTTCCTGCGGCTGCGCAAGGCGTCGCGCAAGGCGCTGCAGGTCTTCTCGATCGCGCCGTTCGTCACGCCCAGCGTCACCAAGACCCGCGGTCGCCTGCTGCAGGCGGTCCCCGGCGACGAGGCGCGCGTGCTCGCGGCGCTGTCGGGGGCCGACGCGTCGGCCGCCGGCGAGCACGGTTCCGCGGCCGCCGACGCGCTGCGTACGCCGGGAGCGGTGATCCTCGTCGGCGAACGGATGGCCCGGGTCCCGGGCGCGCTGACCGCGGCGGCCCGGCTCGCCGACGCCACCGGCGCGAAGCTCGCCTGGGTGCCGCGGCGGGCCGGGGAGCGAGGCGCCCTCGACGCGGGTTGCCTGCCCGACCTGCTGCCCGGCGGCCGTCCGCTGGCCGACGCAGACGCGCGCCGCCAGGTCGCCGACTGCTGGGCCCACGACGTGCCGGCCGAGCCCGGCCGCGACGCCACCGCCATCCTGCAGGCCGTGCTGGCGGGCGAGATCGACGCGCTGATCGTCGCCGGTGTCGATCCGGCCGACACCCCCGACCCGCAGCTGTTCGACGCGGCGCTCGACGAGGTGCCGTTCGTCATCAGCATCGACCTGCGCGAGAGCCCGGTCACCCTGCGTGCCGACGTCGTGCTCCCCGTCGCGCCGGCGGTCGAGAAGGGGGGCACCTACCTCGACTGGGAGGGGCGGGTCCGCTCGTTCGAGCCGACGCTGCGCGGCACCGGTGCGCTGCCCGACTTCCGCGTGCTGCACACGCTCGCCGAGGAGATGGGCCTCGACATCGACACGCCCCACCTCGACGCGATCCGCGACCAGATCCGCGCGCTCGGTGCTTGGAACGGCGCCCGGCCCGCCGGCCCGAGCGTGGCCGCGGGCGCACCCGCGCGCCCCGGCGCCGGGGAGGCGGTCCTTGCGACCTGGCACTGGCTGCTCGACGACGGGCGGCTGCAGGACCACGAGCCGCACCTGGCGGGCACCCGGCGGCAGCTGCGGCTGCACCTGTCCCCGGCCACCGCGCAGCGGCTCGGCGTCGCCGCCGGTGACCCGGTGACGGTGAGCACCGACCGCGGGTCGGTCACTGCGCCGCTGGTGCTCGCCGACCTGCCCGACGACGTCGTCTGGCTGCCGACCCACTCACCCGGGTCGCACGTGCGCGAGCAGCTCGGGGCGGACCACGGCGGCGTCGTACGCCTCAGCGCCGACAAGGGGGTCACCGCATGACCGGCGCGATGCTGCTCGCCGCGCACAGCCAGGAGGTGCCCTCCTTCGGGCCCGACCCGTGGTACGTCGTGCTCGTCAAGTGCATCGTCGTCTTCCTGTTCCTGGTGCTGACGGTGCTGTTCATGATCTGGGCGGAGCGCCGGGTCGTGGCGCGGATGCAGCAGCGGCTGGGCCCCAACCGGGTCGGCCCGTTCGGGCTCGTGCAGGGTCTGGCCGACGGCATCAAGCTCGCACTGAAGGAAGACCTGATCCCGGCGATGGTCGACAAGCCGGTCTACGTGCTGGCGCCGATCATCTCGACGGTGGCGGCGCTGTCGGCGTTCGCCGTCATCCCGTTCGGCGCGACCGTGTCGATGTTCGGCCACCACACGCATCTGCAGGTCACCGACCTGCCGGTGGCGATCCTCTTCATCCTCGCCGCGTCGTCGTTCGGGGTCTACGGCATCGTGCTCGGCGGCTGGGCGAGCGGCTCGGTCTACCCGCTGCTCGGCGGCCTGCGCTCGGCGGCGCAGGTCATCAGCTACGAGGTCGCGATGGGCCTGTCGTTCGTCGCGGTCTTCCTCTACAGCGGCTCCCTGTCGACGTCACAGATCGTCGGCGCGCAGCACAGCCGGTGGTTCTTCTGGGTGCTGCCGGTGTCGTTCATCATCTACGGCATCTCGATGGTCGGCGAGACCAACCGCGCACCGTTCGACCTGCCGGAGGCCGAAGGGGAGCTCGTCGGCGGCTTCCACACCGAGTACTCCTCGCTGAAGTTCGCAATGTTCTTCCTCGCGGAGTACGTCAACATGACCACGGTCTCCGCGCTGATGGTCACGATGTTCTTCGGCGGTTGGCGACCGTTCTGGCCGTTCTCGCTGTGGGACGGCGCCGACAGCGGCTGGATCACGATCCTGTGGTTCCTGATGAAGCTGTTCACATTCCTGTTCATCTTCATCTGGCTGCGCGGCACGCTGCCGCGGATGCGTTACGACCAGTTCATGCACCTGGGCTGGAAGTGGCTGATCCCCACGGCGCTGGTGTGGCTGATGGTCGTCGCTGCGGTCCGGCAGTACAGCATCGAGGGCCTGTCGCGGACGTCGCTGATGGCCTACATCGGCATCCCGCTGGCCATCGTGCTGCTCGCGGTCGCCGTGTGGCCGGCGCGCAGGGACATCCGCGAGCTCCGCCAACCCGACGACCTGGTCGAGGACCAGTCGTCGTTCCCGGTGCCCGACCTGGACCTCGTGTCCGGTGGCCGGGCCGCCGGGCGCGACACGGTGACGACGACCGCGGAGGTGACCGGTGCCTGAGCTGCCCGACTTCCTCAACCCCATCAAGGGGTTCGGGGTGACCTTCGCGACGATGTTCCGCAAGGTCAACACCGAGCAGTACCCCGAGGAGAAGCGGCCGTCCGCGCCGCGCTACCACGGCCGGCACGTGCTCAACCGTCACCCCGACGGTCTGGAGAAGTGCGTCGGCTGCGAGCTGTGCGCCTGGGCCTGCCCGGCCGACGCCATCTACGTCGAGGGGGCCGACAACACCCCCGAGGCGCGCTTCTCGCCGGGCGAGCGCTACGGCCGCATCTACCAGATCAACTACCTGCGCTGCATCTTCTGCGGGCTGTGCATCGAGGCCTGCCCGACCCGCGCGCTGACGATGAGCAACGAGTACGAGCTCGCCGACGACAGCCGCAGCGACCTCATCTTCACCAAGGAGCAGCTGCTCGCGCCGCTGCTGCCCGGGATGGAGCAGCCGCCGCACCCGATGCGGCTCGGCGACGACGAGCAGGCCTACTACGACGGGACCGGCCTCGCCGCCTCCGCGGTCCCCGGCGACCCCGACATCGAGGGGCGGCTCGACCCAGAGCAGGCCACCGGCACGGGCCCGACGATGCGGGGCGCGTCCTCCGGATCCGGAGCCGACGCATGACCGGCGTCGCGCTGCACCTGGCCTCCGGTGGCGCGGGCACGAGTGCCGGCGAGGCGGCGCTGTTCTGGATCCTCGCGCCGATCGCGTTCGTCGCCGCGATCCTGCTCGTGACGGCGCGCAGCGCCGTGCACGCGGCGCTGTTCCTTGCGATCGACATGTTGTGCCTGGCGGCGTTCTACGCCGCGCAGGACGCGCCGTTCCTCGCGTTCGTGCAGGTGATCGTCTACACCGGCGCGATCATGATGCTGTTCCTGTTCGTGCTGATGCTCGTGGGCGTCGACTCGAGCGACTCGTTGATCGAGACGATCCGGGGGCAGCGGCCGGTCGCCGTCCTCTTCGGCCTCGGCATCGTCGTCCTGCTGATCGCCGCCATCGGCTCTGCGGTCATCACCGCGCACCCCGGCGGCCTCGCGCAGGCCAATTCCGACGGCAACGTGACCGGCGTCGCCAACCTGCTGTTCGACCGCTACATCATCGCGTTCGAGGCGACCAGCGCGTTGCTCATCACCGCCGCGCTGGGCGCGATGGTGCTGGCGCACCGCGAGCGGCTGGTGCGCAAGCTGTCGCAGCGCGAGCTGATGCTCGCGCGGTTCCGCCCCGGCGGCACCCCGTCACCGCTTCCCGGTCCCGGCGTCTACGCCAACCACGACGCGGTCGACACCCCGGCCCTGCTGCCCGACGGCAGCATCGCCGAAGGCAGCGTGCCCGAGATCTTGCAGGTCTCCGGTGCCCGGCCGCGGGTCGGCGAGGTCGAGAAGGAGCTCGACAAGTGACGCACCCCACGAAGTTGCTCGCCGGCGCTCACCACTCCGCGGGGGCCTCGCGATGAACGTCGACTACTACCTCTTCCTGTCGGCCGTGCTGTTCACGGTCGGCGCCACGGGGGTCCTGCTGCGGCGCAACGCGATCGTCGTCTTCATGTGCATCGAGCTGATGCTCAACGCGGTCAACCTGACGCTGGTCACGTTCTCGCGGCTCAACGGCACGCTCGACGGTCAGATCATCGCGTTCTTCGTGATGGTGGTGGCCGCCGCCGAGGTCGTGGTCGGGCTTGCCATCATCATCACGATCTTCCGCACGCGGCGCTCCGCGTCGGTCGACGACGCCAACCTGCTGAAGTACTGACGCGAATGGACGCTGTGAGCAACGTCGTGAGTCATGCTGCGCCGTACGCCGCCGCGCACGGGATCTACGACCTCACCGTCGTACTCATCCTGCTGCCGATCGTCAGTGCCGCGGTGCTGCTGCTGTCGGGCCGTCGCGGTGACAGCTGGGGCCACCGGCTCGGCGTGGCCGCTCCGCTCGGCTCTTTCGTCATCGCCCTGGTGCTGCTGGTGTCGCTGCTCGGCGAATCGGCGCACCACCGGCAGTTCGACCAGATGCTCTTCCACTGGATCCCCAGCGGCTCGCTGCACGTCGATGCGGCGCTGCTGCTCGACCCGCTGTCGATGTGCTTCGTGCTGCTCATCACCGGCGTGGGCTCGCTGATCCACATCTACTCGGTCGGCTACATGGCCGACGACCCCAACCGCAAGCGGTTCTTCGCCTACCTCAACCTGTTCGTCGCGGTGATGCTCCTGCTGGTGCTCGCCGACAACTACCTGCTGCTCTACGTCGGCTGGGAGGGCGTCGGCCTCGCGTCGTACCTGCTCATCGGCTTCTGGCACTACAAGCCGACCGCGGCGACCGCGGCCAAGAAGGCGTTCGTCGTCAACCGCGTCGGCGACATGGGCCTGTCGATCGCCATCATGCTGTTCTTCGCCGACTTCGGTTCGGTCAGCTTCAGCGACATCTTCCAGGCTGCCGGGCACACGCACCAGACCACGCTCACCGCGGTCGGCTTCCTGCTGCTGCTCGCCGGCTGCGCCAAGTCGGCGCAGTTCCCGCTGCACACCTGGCTCGCTGACGCGATGGAGGGCCCGACCCCCGTCTCGGCGCTGATCCACGCGGCGACGATGGTCACCGCGGGTGTCTACCTGATCGCCCGGTCCAACCCGATCTTCGACGGCGCACCCGACGCGCGGATGGCGGTGGCCGCGGTCGGCGCCCTGACGCTCGTCATCGGTGCGCTGATCGGCCTGGCCTACGACGACATCAAGCGGGTCCTCGCGATGTCGACGATCAGCCAGATCGGCTACATGTTCCTCGCTGTCGGCCTCGGCCCCATCGGCTACGTCTGGGGCATCTTCCACCTGCTGACCCACGGCTTCTTCAAGGCCAACATGTTCCTGGGCTCCGGCTCGGTCATGCACGCCATGAACGACCAGGTCGACATGAGACGTTACGGCGGGCTGCGCAAGGTCATGCCGGTCACGTTCGTGACGTTCGGCATGGGCTACCTCGCGATCATCGGATTCCCGGGCTTCGCGGGATTCTTCTCCAAGGACAAGATCATCGAGTCGGCGTTCGACCTCGGCGGGGTCGAGGGCCTGGCACTCGGGTCGGTCGCGCTGCTCGGCGTCTTCCTCACCGCGTGCTACATGACGCGGCTGATGATCATGACGTTCTTCGGCGAGCGCCGCTGGACCGACGACGTGCACCCGCACGAGTCGCCGAAGGTGATGACCGTGCCGATGGCGATCCTCGCGGCCGGTTCGGCGCTGGCCGGCGGGGTGCTGCTCATCGGCAACGGCCTGTCCGACTGGCTCGAGCCCGTGCTCGGCAAGCCCGCCGAGCAGGGCCTGCACACGATGTCGCCCTGGGTGCTGACCGTGCTGTCGCTGGCGTCGATGCTCGGCGGCATCGCGGCGGCCTACTGGCGGGTCTACCTGCGGCCGGTGCCGACCACCGCGCCGGTCGCAGTCAGCGGCGCCACGGTGGCTGCCCGCCGCGGCCTCTACTTCGACGCGTTCAACGAGTCGGTGATCATGCGGCCCGGCCAGTACCTCACCCGGGCGCTGGTGTTCTTCGACGGGCGCGGCATCGACGGTGCGGTCAACGGCACCGCCGCGCTGATCGGCGGCACGTCGTCACGCAGCCGGCGCATCCAGAACGGCTTCGTCCGCTCCTACGCGCTGTCGATGCTCGGCGGCGCGATCGGCATCGCGGCCGCCCTGATCCTCGTGACGGTGGGCTGACATGGGCGGCCTGACGAGTGCTACCAGCGGCGGCTTCTCCTGGCTGACCCTGCTCGGCGGCCTGCCGCTGCTCGGTGTCGTGGCCATCCTCTTCCTGCCCAAGGACCGGCCGCAGCTGGTCAAGCTGACCGCCCTGGTGACCGCGATCGTGACGTTCGTCGTCGACGTCTGGATGAGTGCGCTGTTCCACACCGGCGGCGCGCTGTTCCAGTACGTCACCAAGAAGACGTGGATCGCCAGCTGGGGCGTGCACTACGAGCTCGGCGCCGACGGCATCGCGCTCGTGCTGATCGGCCTGACCACGCTGCTCGTCCCGATCGTCATCCTGGCCTCGTGGGACCAGCGGGAGCTGGGCCGGCGCAGCCCGACGACGTACTTCGTCATGATCCTGCTGCTCGAGACGCTGATGATCGGCGCCTTCGCGTCGCTGGACGTGTTCCTCTTCTACATCTTCTTCGAAGCCATGCTCGTGCCGATGTACTTCATCATCGGCAGCCCCGGGAGCGCCAAGAGCTCCTACGCCGCGGTGAACTTCCTGCTCTACAGCCTGCTCGGCGGGCTGCTGATGCTCGCGTCGGTCATCGGCCTCTACGTCGCGGCAGCACAGCACCTGCCCGGCGGCGGCACCTTCGACTACACCGAGCTGCTCCAGGTCCACAACCACATCTCGCCGACGCTGCAGGGGTGGCTGTTCGCCGGCTTCATGATCGCCTTCGCCATCAAGGCGCCGCTGTGGCCGTTGCACACCTGGCTGCCCGACGCGGCCGACGAGGCACCGACCGGCGGCGCCGTGCTGCTCGTCGGCGTCATGGACAAGGTCGGCACCTTCGGCATGATCCGCTACTGCCTGCCGCTGTTCCCCCATGCCGCCTCCACGTGGGGGCCGGTCATCTGCGGGTTCGCCGTGGTCAGCATCTTGTACGGCGCACTGCTCGCGATCGGTCAGCGCGACCTCAAGCGGCTGATTGCTTACACCTCGGTGTCGCACTTCGGCTTCATCGTGTTCGGCATCTTCGCCTTCACCCAGCAGGGCGGCGCCGGGGCGACGCTCTACATGGTCAACCACGGCTTCTCGACGGCCGGGCTGTTCCTCATCGTCGGCTTCATGGCGACCCGCCGTGGCAGCAACCTCATCGAGGACTACGGCGGCATGGGCAAGGTCGCGCCGTGGCTCGCCGGCGTGTTCCTCGTCGCCGGTCTGTCGAGCCTCGCGCTGCCCGGGCTCAACAGCTTCGTCAGCGAGATCATGGTCTTCATCGGGACGTTCCTGACGCACCGTGCGCTCGCCGTTGCGGCCGTGTTCGGCATCGTGCTCGCGTCGCTCTACATCCTGATCATGTACCAACGCACGATGCACGGGCCGGTGCGCCAGGGCGTCGAGGGAGCCCGCGACCTCACCCGTCGCGAGGCCTGGGTGATCGCGCCGGTGATCGGGCTCATCATCGCGCTCGGCTTCTACCCGAAGCCGCTGCTCGACGCGATCAACCCGGCGGTCGCCCAGACCCTGCACCTGACGGGCGTGCGTGACCATCAACCGTCCGTCGCGTCCCCGGAGGAGCAGCCGTGAGCGGCGCCTCGACCCTGCTGCTGGCCGCGCCGCAGTTCCACACGCCGAACATCAACTACTTCGCGATCTCGCCGATCCTCATCGTCCTCGGCATGGCCGCGGTGGGCGTGCTCGTCGAGGCGTTCGCGCCGGCGGCGCAGCGCTGGCTGCTCGAGGTCGTGGTCAGCCTCACCGGCCTCGTCGGCGCGCTGATCGCGACGATCGTCATCGCCGACAGCGGGGTCTACCTGACCGCGCGTGACGCGGTCGCCGTCGACGGCCCCTCGCTCTACCTGTGGGGCACGATCCTCGTGATCTCCATCGCCTCCGTGCTGCTCGTCGCCGAGCGTTCCGCCGCGATGGGCGGGTCGGCGTTCACCCCGGCGGCCTCCCAGCTACCCGGCTCGGTGGGGGAGCGCACGCTCGCCGCCGGTGGGCGCATGCAGACCGAGGTCTTCCCGCTGTTCCTGCTCGCGGTCGGTGGCATGCTGCTGTTCCCCGCCTCCAACTCGCTGCTCCTGATGTTCGTCGCCCTCGAGGTGCTCTCCCTCCCGCTCTACCTGATGTGCGGGCTGGCCCGGCGCCGGCGGCTGCTCAGCCAGGAAGCGGCCCTGAAGTACTTCCTGCTCGGCGCCTTCTCGTCGGCCTTCTTCCTCTACGGCCTGGCGCTGCTCTACGGCTACGCCAACACCGATCTGCTGAGCGGCATCCACGACGCCGTGCAGACCGCCGCGCAGAACGACTCGCTGCTCTACCTCGGGCTCGGACTGCTCGGCATGGGCCTGCTGTTCAAGGTCGGCGCCGCGCCGTTCCAGGTCTGGATCCCCGACGTCTACCACGGTGCGCCCACGCCGATCACGGCGTTCATGGCTGCGGCGACGAAGGTCGCCGCGTTCGGCGCGCTGCTGCGGGTGCTCTACGTCGGCTTCGGCCCGCTGACCTGGGACTGGCGCCCGATCCTGTGGGCCGTCGCGATCCTCACGATGATCATCGGCGCGGTGTTCGCGGTGACGCAGCAGGACCTCAAGCGGATGCTCGCCTACTCCTCCATCGCGCACGCCGGGTTCGTGCTGGTCGGCGTCATCGCCGCGAGCAGCCGCGGGCTGTCGGGCTCGCTGTTCTACCTGCTGACCTACGGCGTTACCACGGTGGGCGCGTTCGGCATCCTTGCCCTCGTCCGCGACGCCGACGGCGAGGCGACCCACCTGTCGCGCTGGGCGGGCCTGGGCAAGCGGGCCCCGCTGCTCGCCGGCGTGGTCACGCTGTTCCTGCTGTCGCTCGCCGGCATCCCGCTCACCAGCGGCTTTGCGGGCAAGTACGCCGTGTTCCTGGCCGGCATCGACGGCGGCGCCACGCCGGTGGTCATCGTCGCCCTGGTGATGAGCGCGGTGACGGCGTTCTTCTACATCCGCGTCATCGTGCTGATGTACTTCTCCGATCCCGTGGCCGTCGGCCCGACGATCGTGCTCCCGGGTGTGTTCACCGCCGTGGCGCTGGCAATGGCGGTCGCGGTTACCGTGGTGCTGGGCGTCTACCCCGACCCGTTCCTGCACCTCGCCCGCGACGCCGTACCGTTCGTCCGCTGACAGCCCGCGCTGTCACCCACCGCCAGGAGACCCGTGTCGTCCAGCCTGTTCGGGATCGACACCGTCGACGCCGCGTTGCGGCGCGACCTGCAGGAGGGCCTCGACGCGGTCGAGGTCCAGCTGCTCGCCTCGACGCGGAGCGACTACCCGTTCGTGACCGAGACGTCGCGGCACCTGGTCAACGCCGGCGGCAAGCGCTTCCGCCCGCTGCTCGTGCTGCTCGCGGCGCAGTTCGGTGACCCCACGGCCAGCGGGGTGGTGCCGGCGGCGGTCGTCGTCGAGCTGACCCACCTGGCGACGCTCTACCACGACGACGTGATGGACGAGGCCGACGTACGCCGCGGAGCCCCGAGCGCCAACTCCCGCTGGACCAACACGATCGCGATCCTCACCGGCGACTTCCTCTTCGCCCGCGCCTCCGACATCCTCGCCGACCTCGGACCCGAGGCGGTGCGGATCCAGGCGCAGACATTCGAGCGGCTCTGCGAGGGGCAGATCCGCGAGACGGTCGGCCCCGAGTCGGGCGTCGACCCGGTCGCGCACTACCTGCGCGTCGTCGGCGACAAGACCGGCTCGCTCATCGCGACGTCGGGTCGCTTCGGTGGCATGATGGCCGGCGCCGACCCGCAGGTGACCGACCTGCTGACCAGGTTCGGCGAGCAGATCGGCGTGGCCTTCCAGCTCTCCGACGACCTCATCGACGTGGCCAGCGAGAGCACAGAGAGCGGCAAGACGCCGGGCACCGACCTGCGCGAGGGCGTGCGCACGCTGCCGGTGCTGCTCGCGCTCCGACCCGACAGCGGCATCGACCCGCAGCTGCGCGACCTGCTCGACGGCGATCTGACCGACGACGGCCGGCTCGCCGACGTCCTGGCCCTGCTGCGGCCGCACCCGGTCATGGCCGAGGCGCGCAAGGCCCTCGAGCAGTGGGCCGACGACGCCCGAGCGACGTTGGCCCCGCTGCCCGCCGGCCCGGCCCGGCACGCGCTCGAGTCGCTCTGCGACTACGTCGTCGCTCGCACCGGCTGACCGTCGGTCGCTGCGGCCAGCAGCCACGGCCAGTCGGTGTAGATCCCGTCGAGGCCGACCTGCTCGGCGCGGCGCCGGGTGCGCCGCGACAGCACTCGCCAGCCGAACGCCATCAGCTCGGCGTCGTGACACGTCTCGACGGTGTCCGCCGTCCAGCACCGGGCCGGAGCGTTCAGCACGTCGATGCCGCCGGCCGCCAGCCGGGTCGCGTGCGCGGGCAGGTCGTCCGGGAGCTGCGGCACCGAGTGGGCGAGCCGGAAGCCGTCGCCGTGCGTCGTACGCCACTGCACTGCCGCCTCCCACGACTCGGTCACCAGCCAGAGCCGGTGGGTGGCGTCGTAGTCCCCGGCGACGGCCAGCACGGCGGGGATCGCCGCGTCGTCCCGCACGTCGAGGCTCAGCTCGTAGTCCGTGCCGCAGCCCTCGTAGAGGTCGGCGAGCGACGGGACCCATCGCGGCAGCCGCGCGCGGGTGCGCCGGGCGATCGTGAGCCCGGTGATCGTGCGGGCGCCGTGCGCGAGCACGGGCACACCGTCCGCGGTCACCCGCACGTCCGATTCGAGCCCGACCGCGCCGTTGCGCAGGCCCAGCCGGAACGCGCGCACGGTGTTCTCCAACGAGAGCGACCGCGCGCCCCGGTGGGCGAACACCAGCACCGGTCAGTCCTCGAGCAGCGCGACCGGCAGGTCGACGTGGCGGGCCCGCAGCCACTCGCCCAGACCCTTCGCCTGCGGGTCCTGCCGGGTCGAGGCGGCGACGCCCGCACCGAGCAGGCCGTGCAGCACGAAGTTGAGGGCGCGGATGTTCGGCAGCTCGTGCCGTTCGACCTCGAGGTCCTTTGCCTCCGGCAGCAGTGTGCGCAGCGCGTCGACGGTCAGGTGCTCGGCCAGCCAGCCATAGCCCGCGTCGCTGCGCGCCCACACCCCGAGGTTCGCGTTGCCTCCCTTGTCGCCCGAGCGGGCCCCGAATGCCGCGCCCAGGGCCACCCGGCGGGTCGCGCCACCCGGCGCGGCTGCCGCGGGCGCCGCCGCCACGGCCGCCTCGCCGCCGGCCGCGAGCGTGGGCGGCACCTCGACGGTGCGGCCGTCGTCGAGGACCACCCGCTGCGACACCGTCGCGGCCGGCACGAGCGCCGGCCAGTAGACGCCGTAGGCAGACCCGTCACCGGGCGGTCCCGTCATGGTGCAGCCGGGGTACGACGCGAGTGCCAGCTCGACCGCGGTGCTCGAGAACGCCCTGCCGACGAGCGTCGCGTCTGGGTCCTTCACGGTGATCCGCAGCTGCGCGACGGCGCGCTCGTTGGTCTCGGGATCCTCGTGGTCGGTGCGCGCCAGGCTGACGTCGGACTCTTGCACCCGTGACAGCACCGGCTCGAGCTGGCGCCGGACCAGCGCGGCCTTCTCCTCGACGTCGAGCCCGGTGAGCAGGAACGTCATCGAGTTGCGGTAGCCACCCAGCAGGTTGATGCAGACCTTCGCCGTCGACGGCGGCGGTTCGCCGACGACGCCGTGTACGCGCACCCGGTCCGGCCCCTCCTGCATCAGCCGGATCGAGTCGAATCGCGCGGTCGCGTCGGGGCCGAGGTAACGCGGGCCGCCGATCTCGTAGAGCAGCTGCGCCGTGATGGTGCCCACGCTGACCTGCCCACCGGTGCCGGGGTGCTTGGTGATGACGCTCGACCCGTCGGCGTGCACCTCCGCCAGCGGGAAGCCGACGTGCTCGACATCGGGCACCTCGGTGAAGAAGGCGTAGTTGCCGCCGGTCGCCTGCCCGCCGCACTCGAGGATGTGCCCGGCGACGACGGCGCCGGCCAGCGCGTCCCAGTCGTCGCGGGCCCAGCCGTGGTGCCAGGCCGCGGGCCCGACGACGAGCGACGCGTCGGTCGTGCGGCCGGTGACGACCACGTCGGCGCCTTCGGCGAGCGCGGCCACGATGCCCCACCCGCCGAGGTAGGCATTGGCGGTGACCGGGTCGGCGGCGAGGGGCGCGCCGGTGTCGAGGTTGGCCAGGTCGACGCCGGCCCCCCGCAGCTCCGGCAGCCTCGGCATCAGGTCGTCACCCTCGACGTGCGCGACCGAGACCGGGATGCCGAGCCGGGCGGCGAGTCGGCGCACTGCGCTCGCGCAGCCGGCCGGGTTGAGACCGCCGGCGTTCGCGACGATCCGGACCCCCTTGTCGTGTGCGAGGCCGAGGCACTCCTCGAGCTGGCGGACGAACGTCGACGCGTAGCCCTTGTCGGGATCCTTCAACCGGGTACGGAACAGGATCAGCATCGTGAGCTCGGCGAGGTAGTCGCCGGTCAACACGTCGAGCTCGCCGCCCCCGAGCATCTCGCGCATGGCGGACAACCGGTCGCCGTAGAAGCCGGAGCAGTTCCCGATCCGGATCGGCTCGCTCATATCCGGACCTTAACGCTGCTCCGTAGGGTGGGCGGGTGCGATCGAGGACCGCCCGCCGGGCGGAGGCCGCGGCGCTGTCGACCTACCGCCGGTTGCCGCCGCCCCTGCGGCGCCTGCTGGTCCGCGCCGTCAAGCCGTGCTACACGGTGGGTGCGGTGCTCGTCGTGACGCGTACGCCGCGGGGTGGGGCCACCGAGGTGCTGCTGGTGCGTCAGCGGCACACGCACGGGTGGGCGCTCCCGGGCGGCCTGCTGGACCGTGGCGAGTCGCCGGCGCAGGCGCTGGTGCGCGAGCTGCGCGAGGAGCTGCGACTGGAGCTCGACGCCGGCCAGCTGCCGCCTCCCACGGCCAACGTCGACCCGGACCCTCGGCGGGTCGACGTGGTCTTCCGCTGGGAGGCCGACCTGCCGGACGAGCCGCGCCGCCGCGGACCGGAGATCCTCGAGGTCGGATGGCATCGGCTCGACGCGCTGCCGGCCCTGACGGGCCCGACGAGCCAGGTGCTGCAGCTGCGATGAGCGGGTCGATGCTGCTGGTCGCGCGACCGCACAACGCTGTCTCCGCCACGTCGTGAGCGACCTGGCGGCGCTGGTGCTGGCAGCGGGGGCCGGCACCAGGCTGCGGCCGCTGACGCTGTTGCGGCCCAAGGCGCTGTGCCCCGTCGGCAACGTGCCGTTGCTGGACCGCGTGCTCGCCACGCTCCCCTGCCGCGGACCCGACGACGTCGCAGTCAACGCGCACCACCTCGCCGAGCAGATCGTCGCCCACGTCGGCGCCCGGGCCCACCTGTCGGTCGAGCAACCACGAGCCCTGGGCACCGCCGGCGCCGTCGGCGCGCTGCGCGACTGGGTCGCCGGGCGGGGTCTGCTCGTCGCCAATGCCGACGCCTACACCTCCGGCGTCGACGTCGAGGCGTTCGTCTCGACCTGGGACGGCGAACGACCGCAGGTGCTCGTCGTCCCGGCCGGTGAGCGCCGCGTCGACTTCGGTGGGCAGTGGCGGTTCGCCGGGATGTCGTTGCTGCCGTGGACGGACATCTCCCGGCTCGCTCCCGAGCCGGCCGGCCTCTACGAGGTCGTCTGGCGCGAGGCCGAAGCGGCCGGCCGGCTCGGCGTCGTACCCACCGGCGCGTTCTTCGTCGACTGCGGCAGCCCCGCGGACTACCTGCGCGCAAACCTGCACGCCTCCGGCGGCGAGAGCGTCGTCGGCGCCGGTGCCCGGGTGGAGGGGGAGCTGGTGCGCTCCGTCGTCTGGCCGGGTGGCGTCGTACGCCGTGGCGAACGCCTCGTCGAAGCCATCCGCGTCGGCGAGGACCTCACCGTCGACGCCTCACTCGCCGGCTGACCCGGTGGCGGGCGCTACATCTGCGCAGCGCCGGCCTGGATCGCCTCCCGGATGCGGTGGTAGGTGCCGCACCGGCAGACGTTGCGGATGCCGTCGAGGTCGGCGTCGGTGATCGTGCGTCCACTGGCGCGGGCCTCCTTCACCAGCGCCACTGCCGCCATGATCTGGCCGGGCTGGCAGTAGCCGCACTGCGGCACGTCGTGGTCCAGCCAGGCCTCCTGCATCGGGTGCAGCGACCGGCCGACGGTTGCCGGCAGCCCTTCGATGGTGGTGACCTCGTCGGTCGGCTGGATGTCCGCCACCGGCACGGAGCACGGGTTGAAGGCCTTGCCGTTGATGTGGCTGGTGCAGGCCTTGCAGACGTCGAGGCCGCAGCCGTACTTCGGGCCGGTGACGCCCAGCAGGTCGCGCAGCACCCAGAGCAGGCGCACGTCGTCGGCGCAGTCGACGCTCACCCGCTCGCCGTTGAGCACGAAGGTGTGGACGGGCACGGCGACTCCTGTCAGTAGGTGTGGTGCAGGCCGTCGGTCGGTGACTGCGGGATCGACGGCACCGTCGGGTAGGGCTCGAAGCCCAGCGGCCGGTTGTGGTTGACCGGGAACTCGGTCGGCAGCTGCCCGGTCGCGCGCATCAGCGCCGACGCGGTGGCCGCCTTTGTGGCCGCGACCCCGAACTCGCCCGCGCCGCCCGGCTCGCCGGTGGTGGGTGGCAGCACGATGACGTCGAGCTCGGGCGGGGTGTTCCACTGCCGGCTGTAGAAGTAGTTGTCCCAGCTGCCCTCGAGGAACGCGCCGTTGCGCAGGTGCAGGCTCTCGGTCAGCACCTGGCCGATCGCATCCATGATCCCACCCATCATCTGGGCTTCGAGCCCGAGCGGGTTGATGGGCAGACCGGCGTCGATCGCGAACACGACCTTCGTCACCCGCGGTCCGGTGACGCCGTCGGCCACCGGACGGCTGGTGGTCTGCGGCCGCGCGTCGATCTCGACGAGCGCGGCGGTCGCGCCCTTGTACTCGGTGTGCAGGGCGATGCCCTGCGCCGTGCCGGGTGCCATCGCCCGCCCCCACGAGCCCTTCTTCGCGACGGCGTCGAGTACGGCGCGGGCCCGGGCGTCGCGCAGGAACGTGCGCCGGAACGCGTAGGCGTCCTGACCCATCAGCCGGGCGAGCTCGTCGACCACGAGCTCGACGGCGGTCACGACATCGGGGTTGTACAGGTTGCGGTTGCTGCCGGTGTTGAACGTGTCCCACGCCATGATCTCGTTGAGCGCCTGGGTGACGGCGCCGAAGTTGTAGGGCACGTTGGTCGTCGTCTCGAAGACCGACTGGGAGTACTCGAGGAAGTTGCCGAGGCCGAGCGGCACGAGCTTCGCGCCGTTGGCGCTGAGCATCTCGCCGAGTGCCATCGTGTAGTCCGTCGCGACGCTGGTGTGCCGCTGCTCGAACGACAGCACGCTGCCGGCGGTGTAGGTCGCCCGCACCCGCGAGATGCACATCGGGTGCACCCGCCCGTAGCGGAACTCGTCGGTGCGGTGCCACATGAGCTTCACCGGTTTACCGAACTTCTGCGCCGCCTCCGCCGCCTCGACCGCGACGTTCGGGAACATCCGCCGGCCGAACGCGCCCCCGCCGGTGACGACGTGCACGGTCACTGCGTCCTGGCTGATGCCCAGCTGCTGCGCGACCATCTGCTGCGCGTAGATCGGCGTCTGCATGCAGGCCCAGACCTCCGCCGTACCGTTCTTCACGTCGGCGATGGCGGTCTGCGGCTCGAGCGCGCTGTTGCTCTTCCAGTAGAAGGTGAACAGCTTCTCGACGGTCCGCGCACCGGCCGGCAGTGACGGGACGGCGAGCGGGATCTCGGCCGCCTTGAGCCTGGCCAGGATCGTGGCGTCGGACTCGCCGTCGACCGGTCCGGGTCCCCAGTCGACGTCCAGCGCCCGGACGGCGTCGATGCACTGGCCGAACGTCTGCCCGCGCACGGCCACGCCGGTCGAGATCGGTGCGACGTCGGTGATGCCCGGCATCGCCGTGACGGCCGCCGTGTTGCGGACCGCGCGCACCGTCCCGTTGACGGTCGGCGCCCGGCAGATCATCGTCGGCAGCGCGCCCGCGACGTCCATGTCCATGGCGTAGCGCTTGCGGCCGGTGACCGCCTCGACCGCGTCCACCCGCTTCTGCGGCGTACCGATGACCGTGAACTGCGACGGGTCCTTGAGCGTCACCTCCACCGGCTGGGTGACGGTGCTCGCCGCGCGCTCGGCGAGGTCGGCGTAGGACAGCTGCGTGCCGTCGGGCGCGAGGACGTGCCCGCCGCTGGTGCGCAGCCGCGTCATGTCGTCGTCGAGCTCGATCGCGGCGGCCTGCAGCAGCTGCCGGCGCGCCACCGCCGCCGCGACGCGGAACGGCGTGTAGGTCGAGATCGTCGTGTTGGAGCCGTAGGTCGCCTGGTTGAACATCAGCTCCGGTCGGGCGTCGGCGAGCGTGACGTGCACCTTGTCGACCGGAAGGTCGAGCTCCTCCGCGATGAGCATCGCGGTCGACGTCGTGATGCCCTGGCCGGTCTCGCACCGCGGCATGGCGAACGACGCGCTGCCGTCGCGCTCGATCACCACCGTGATGAGGCCCGAGGTCGGCTTCGCCGCGTTGGTGAGCAGGTCGTTGAGGTCGACCACGTCCGAGATCTGGTCGGGCGTCGGCACTGGCGACATCGCGGTCGTGCCGGCCGGGAACAAGCCGAGCTTCGCCGCCGCGATCAGCGTCGGTCCCGCGATCACGTAGCCCATGAACCTTCGACGGGTCAGCTCACCGAGTGCGCCGTCGTCGAGCCCGTCCTGCATCGCGCCACCTCGCCGCACCGAGCCGGTTCCGGGCAGCAGCCCGGACTGGTACATATCCGATCTAACGGATGCTGCGCCTCAGTGTTGCGCCCGCACTACGGGAAATGAGGTGCGCGATCGGAACCGGTCAGGCGATCTGCCAGGTGTCGGCGCTGGTGAGCAACCTGCCGAGGTCACCGCGGCCGCCGCCCTGCTGGGCTGCCGAGATCTGGTCGCGCAGCAGGTCGTCGTAGGCCGGCCGCTGCACCGAGCGGAAGATGCCGACGGGCGTGACGCCGGCGCCGTCGACGTTGCCCAGGCGCGACAGCATGAACGCGATCGCGGGCTGCTCGGCGTGGGCGTCGTGGACGAAGACGTCGGGGTCGTCGCCGGCACAGACCTGCATCCCGCCCGGCATCAGCTTGATGCCCTTCTCGCCGTCCTTGCCGAAGCGCACCGGCTGCCCGTGCTCGAGCCGCACCATCGCCGACTCGCGGCTGTCGGGATCCTTGAGGACGTCGAACGCGCCGTCGTTGAAGATGTTGCAGTTCTGGAAGATCTCGACGAAGGATGCGCCGCGGTGCTCGACCGCTGCCCGCAGCACACCCTGCAGGTGCTTGCGGTCGGAGTCGATCGTGCGCCCGACGAACGTCGCCTCCGCGCCGAGCGCGAGCGACACCGGGTTGAACGGCTGGTCGAGCGACCCCATCGGCGTCGACTTCGTGATCTTGCCGACCTCGGAGGTCGGCGAGTACTGCCCCTTGGTCAGCCCGTAGATCCGGTTGTTGAACAGCAGGATCGTGATGTTGACGTTGCGGCGCAGCGCGTGGATCAGGTGGTTGCCGCCGATCGACAGGCCGTCGCCGTCACCGGTGATCACGAACACCGACAGGTCGGGCCGGGCCGATGCCAGGCCGGTCGCGATCGCCGGCGCCCGGCCGTGGATCGAGTGCATGCCGTAGGTGTTCATGTAGTAGGGGAACCGGCTGGAGCAGCCGATGCCGGAGATGAACACGGCGTTCTCGCGCTTGATGCCGAGGTCGGGCATGAGCCCCTGCACGGCGGCGAGGATCGCGTAGTCGCCGCAGCCCGGGCACCAGCGGACTTCCTGGTCGGTCTTGTAGTCCTTGGCGTTCTGCGGTGCGTCGGCGGCGGGGATCAGCGCCAGCCCCGACTGGCCCAGCAGCGACACCGGGTGCGCGGCCCCGTCAGACATCTCTCATCACGTCCTGGATCACGCCCGCGAGCTCGTCGCCGGTGAACGGCGCCCCGCGGACCTGGTTGTAGGAGACCGCATCGATCAGGTAGCGGGCCCGGATCAGCAATGCCAGCTGCCCGAGGTTCATCTCCGGGATCAGCACCTTGTCGTAGCGGCGCAGCACGTCGCCGGTGTTGGCCGGGAACGGGTTGAGGTGGCGCAGGTGCGCCTGGGCGACCTGGCCGCCGCTGTTGCGCACGCTGCGCACCGCCGCACCGATCGGCCCGTAGGTCGAGCCCCACCCGAGCACCAGCACGCGGGCCTGCCCGGACGGGTCGTCGACCTCGAGGTCGGGGATGTCGCGCGCGATGCCGTCGACCTTGGCCGCCCGCAGCCGGACCATGCGGTCGTGGTTGTCGGGCGTGTAGGAGATGTTGCCCGAACCGTCGGCCTTCTCCAGACCGCCGATGCGGTGCTCCAACCCCGGGGTGCCGGGCAGCGCCCACGGCCGCGCGAGCGTCTCGGGGTCGCGCAGGTAGGGCCAGAACTCCCCGTCGTGGTTGGGCTCGGTCGCGAACGTCACCGTGAGGTCGGGCAGCGTCGTGACGTCGGGGATGTGCCAAGGCTCCGAGCCGTTGGCCAGGTAGCCGTCGGAGAGCAGGAAGACCGGCACGCGGTACTTCGTCGCGAGCCGGGCGGCCTCGATCGCCGCATCGAAACAGTCGGCGGGGGAGCGGGCCGCGACGATCGGCACCGGTGCCTCGCCGTTGCGGCCGAACATCGCCTGCAGCAGGTCGGCCTGCTCGGTCTTGGTCGGCAGCCCGGTCGACGGGCCGCCGCGCTGGATGTCGCAGATGATCAGCGGCAGCTCGAGGGTGACCGCCAGGCCGATCGTCTCGGTCTTGAGCGCCACCCCGGGGCCGCTGGTCGTGGTCACCCCGAGCGCGCCGCCGAAGGCCGCGCCGAGGGCCGCACCCACGCCCGCGATCTCGTCCTCGGCCTGGAAGGTGCGTACGCCGAACGCCTTGTGCTTGCTCAGCTCGTGCAGGATGTCCGAGGCCGGGGTGATCGGATAGGAGCCGAGGAAGATGTCGAGCCCGGTCAGCTGGCTGGCTGCGATCAGGCCGTAGGCCAGCGCGACGTTGCCGGTGATGTTGCGGTAGACGCCCGAGGGCATCGGTGCCGGCTTGACCTGGTAGCGCACCGAGAACGCCTCGGTCGTCTCGCCGAAGGACCAGCCGGCTTCGAACGCCGCCACGTTGGCCTTGGCGATCTCGGGGCTCTTCGCGAACTTCTGCTCGATGAACTCGCGGGTGTGCTCGGTCGGCCGGTTGTAGAGCCAGCACAGCAGCCCGAGCGCGAACATGTTCTTGGCCCGCTCGGCCTCCTTCTTGCCGAGGCCGAAGGACTCCAGCGCGGTCACCGTCATCGACGTCAGCGCGATCGCGTGCACGTGGTAGTCGGCGAGGCTGCCGTCCTCGAGCGGGTTGGCGGTGTAGCCGACCCGGGTGAGGTTGCGCTGGGTGAACTCGTCGGTGTTGACGATCACGTCGGCGCCCGCCGGCAGGTCACCGACGTTGGCCTTCAGCGCCGCCGGGTTCATCGCGACCAGCACGTCGGGCCGGTCGCCCGGCGTCATGATGTCGTGGTCGGCGAAGTGCAGCTGGAACGACGAGACGCCGAAGATCGTCCCGGCCGGCGCGCGGATCTCCGCCGGGAACTGCGGCAACGTCGACAGGTCGTTGCCGAACGCCGCCGTCTCGGAGGTGAACCGGTCGCCGGTCAGCTGCATGCCGTCGCCGGAGTCGCCGGCGAACCGGATGATGACGCGGTCGAGCTCGTGAAGCTGCTTGGGCACGGGTGAAACCTCCGGCACGGTCGACCCGGCGCCGACGGCGTGCACCGCACATGGTACGTGCGTCCGCAACATCTCGACGGCCGGGCCGATCAATCTCCGGTGGGAACGCGGCGCCGGTGCTCGGCGTTCTCAGGGCAACCGGTCCGGGAGGGGAGATGCACCACCACGGCGGCAGCCACAACGGGCTGAAGACCGCTCTGCTGCTCGGCCTGCTGTCGGCGATGATCCTCTTCGTCGGGTCCCTGATCGGCGGCCGGACCGGACTCGTCGTCGCGCTGGTCCTCGCGCTCGGGCTGAACGGCGTCGCCTACTTCCTGTCCGACCGCATCGCGCTTCGGTCGATGCGGGCCTACCCGGTCAGCGAGTGGGAACAGCCGCGCCTGCACGCCGTCGTCCGTGAGCTGGCCACGGCGGCCCGGATGCCGATGCCGCGGCTCTACGTCTCCCCGACCACGGCGCCCAACGCGTTCGCGACCGGGCGCAACCCGCGCCGCGCCGCCGTCTGCGTCACCGAGGGCATCCTCGGCCTGATGGACGAGCGCGAGCTGCGCGCCGTACTCGGTCACGAGCTCTCCCACGTCGCCAACCGCGACATCCTCATCTCCTCGGTCGCCGGCGCGCTCGCCGCGGTCATCGTCTACCTCGCCCACCTGGCCCAGTGGGCGATGATCTTCGGTGGGGGTCGTGACGACGACGAGGGCGGTGGCCTCGTCGGCGAGCTGCTGCTGATCGTGCTCGGGCCCATCGCCGCGACGCTCGTGCAGCTGGCGATCAGCCGCTCGCGGGAGTACCAAGCCGACGCGTCCGGGGCGCGGCTGACCGGCGACCCGCTGGCGCTCGCGTCCGCCCTGCGCAAGCTCGAGCAGGGCACCCGCACCCGGCCGCTGGCGCCCACGCCCGAGGTGCAGCCGGTGTCCAGCCTGATGATCGCGAACCCGTTCGGCCCCGCTGCGGGTGTGGCGCGGCTGTTCTCGACGCACCCGCCGATCCACGACCGCATCCGCCGCCTCGAGGCGATGGCCGGTCTCGTGCGCTACTGAGGCGCCCCAGAGCCGGAGGCCGGCCCGTGCGCGACCCCCGCGCGCGCGGACCGGCCTCCACTTCCCCGGCGGTTACCGTTAGCCGGTGATCAGCACGCGGGTCTACCGCAACGGCAACCTCGAGTCCGAGGGGTTCCCGCCCGCGCAGACGTCCGACTACCTGGCGGAGCCGGACACGATCGTCTGGATGGATCTCTGCGAGCCCAGGCCCGAGGAGCTCGCGCTGATCGCGGAGGAGTTCGGGCTGAACCCGCTCGCCGTCGAGGACGCGACGCACGAGCGGCAGCGCCCCAAGCTCGACCGCTACGAGGACCACCTGTTCAT
>DASSKL010000085.1 GCA_035690485.1 Mycobacteriales bacterium
AAGACGATCACCGTGATCGAGGGCGCGGCCGGGGCTGGCAAGACTGCCCGTCTCGCGGCAACCCGCGAGCGAGCGGTCGCGGCCGGGCGTCTGATGGTCGTGGTGACACCGACTCTCAAGGCGGCCCAGGTCGCAGAGGGCGCAATCGGCGCGGCGTCGTACTCCGCAGCCTGGCTGCTCCACCAGCACGGCTTCCGCTGGGACGAGGACGGTCGGTGGAGTCGAGTCGACTCCGCGCCCGACGTCAGCGCCCGACTACGTCGAGGCGACCTGCTCGTCGTCGACGAGGCGGGCATGGTCGACCAGGACACTGCCCGCGCGCTACTCCGCCTGGCCGACGAGACCCAGGCGCTCGTGATGCTGGTCGGCGACCGCCATCAACTCCCGGCCGTCGGCCGTGGCGGGGTCCTGGATCTGGCGATCAGGTACGCACCCGATCGGGTGCAACAGCTCGACGGCGTACGCCGCTTCAAGGACCCCCGCTATGCCGAGCTTTCGGTGCGGATGCGGACGGGCACCGCGCCTGGCGAGGTGTTCGATGAACTCCTCGCCCGCGGCGAGATCGTCATCCACGGAAGCGACGTCGAGCGGACCCGACGGCTCGCCGCTGAAGCCAGCGTCGGCAAGCTCGTCGTCGCCGACACCCGCGAGCAGGTGGGCCGGATCAACGCCTTCGCGCACCGGATCCGCAACGCGGCCGGTGAGGTCGACGAGCAGGTGCTGACCGCGGCAGGTGAACGGCTCGGCGTCGGCGACACCATCGCGACCCGGCGCAACGACCGCGATGCCGACGTCGCGAACCGCGAGTTGTGGACCGTCGTCTCGTGTGATCGTGGCGCGCTCACCGTGAAGGGCGAGGCGGGGACGCGGGTGCTTCCGCACGACTACGTGCGGCGCCATGTTGAGCTGGCCTACGCCACGACGGCCTACGGCGCGCAGGGCGCCACGGTCGCCGAGAGCCATGTGTTGGTCGGCGAGCACAGCGGAGCCGCGTCGGCGTACGTCGGGATGACACGCGGCCGCGAGCGAAACGTCGGGCACCTCGTCGCCGAATCCGTCGAGGATGCGCGCAAGCAGTGGTGCGACGTGTTCGGCCGGGACCGTGCCGACCTCGGGCCGGCCCACGCACGCGAGGCTGCGGTCGAGGCGATCGAGCGGTACGGGCCGATGCAGGCGCGCTACACCCGGCAGACGTCGGCACCTCGGAGGCGCCCGGAGCCGGACCTCCCCTTTCGGCCGCCCGCTGTGTCGACCAGCGGCCCGGGCCTCGGCTTGTAGGCACCCCAGGGCAGACGTCCGAGCTGCCGTCGGCCCTCTGCGGCATGATTGACATACCCGCCCGCCCACGAGAGGAGCTCGTCGTGACTGCACTTGCCGTCGAACGGTCCGCCGTCGACAAGTTCGAAGCCCCTCTGTACACGCTCGCCGAGGCTGCCCGGTACCTAGACGTGAACGACGGCACGTTCCGGACCTGGGCGCGCGGCTACGAGATGCGCGACAGCAAGCGGATCGTCCGGGGGGCGCCAGTCATCACCGCCCTTGGTGCCGCAGGTCAGCGCGGTCCGGCCATCCCGTTCGTCGGACTAGCCGAGGGGTACGCCCTCTCTGCAATCCGCAAGGCTGGAGTTCCGCTCCAAAGGATCCGTCCAGCGCTTGATCGACTGGAGCAGGAGTTCGGCATCCACAATGCGCTGGCATCGCAGCGGCTCTACACCGACGGCGTGGAGGTTCTGTACGACTACACGCAAGAGGTCGAGGACGCCGAGCCCACCTCACGACGTGACCTGGTCGTCGTGCGCGACGGCCAGGGAGTCTTCGCTGAGGTCGTGCGGGAGTACCTCAAGCGAATCACCTGGGGAGCTGACGGCTATGCGGTCGCCATTCCGCTGCCCGGCTACGCCCAAGCCGAGGTCGTCGCCGATATCCGCCGCGGCTTCGGCCAGCCGACCTTCAAACATGGCGGGGCACGGGTCGAAGACGTGCTGGGCCTGTTCTATGCCGGTGAATCCGCGGCCACCGTGGCGGCGGAGTTCGGTCTCAGTGTGACCGAGGTGGAAGACGCCATCCGAGTCGACAAGAGCTGACGGAGCGATGCGTGGAGTCGGCCTCAGTTCTTCGTCGACCGAAGCTTGGGACGGATCGAGGTTCCACGCCTGCTGCGTGAATACGGATGGGAACTGACCACCCTCGCCGAGCACTACGGCGAGAAGACGGGGCAGGGTGTCGACGACGTCGATTGGCTGACCGTCGCTGGCGAACATGGCTGGCCGGTTCTCATGAAGGACACTCGGATCCGACGGACGACCTCCGAGCGCGAAGCCCTGATCAAGGCGGGCGTCCGTGCCTTCTGCATCTCCTCGGGCAACCTCACCTCGGCCGTCATGGCTGAGTACCTCATCAAGCACCGGGCCGCCATCTGGCGCGCAGCCTCCAGCGACAGCCCGGGGATCTGGATCGTGTCCAAGACCGCCGTGCGGCCGGCCGAGCTCTGACCCGGGTCATGGCCCGTCCCGAGATCTCGCCCAGTGGCCGGAGCCTGCGGTTCGGCCTCAGGCCGTTCGCCACAGCCTGATCAGTTGCTCACCGACGTCGAGCCTGTCGTCGTAAGGCTCCACCGCGACGCCCACCGTGCACCCCGGTCCGCTCGGCGCCAGCACAACGTTGTGGCCGTTGCCCAAGTCCGCCCACCTCCGTGCGAACGCGACTCCAGCGTTCCACGTTGCCGGGGCGGCCGGGTGCCGCGACGTTGCCAGTTGAGTGGCGAGCCGTTCGGCGATCTTGGCGACGGTCGCTGCCGGCTTGATCCCGTCGCC
>DASSKL010000086.1 GCA_035690485.1 Mycobacteriales bacterium
GGTTGCGCTCAGCCGCTCACCGCAGCACAGCCGATCACCGCATTGCGGCCGGGTCCGGCGTTGACGCCGTAGGCGCACACCCGGTGGCCGCCCGCGGTCGCCGGCACCGTGATCCGGAACCCGTGCCGGTCGCCCCAGCCCGGGAAGGCGGCAGCCACGTCCGGGCGGGAGAGCACCGCCGGTTGTGCGGGCGAGGCCACCTCGTCCACCGTCACCACGACGGAGATCGACACCGAGGTGTCGGGATCGAGGGCCCAGCCGCCGATGACGATGCGTCCGGCGCCGCCCTGCACCGAGTCGACGTGACCGATGGGCAGGTTGCCTACGGTGATCGCGCGGCAGCCGAGCAGGCGGTCGTCACCCCCGCCGGCTGTGTTGTCGGCGTAGACGCACACGGAGTGCGAACCCGCGCCGACGTAGGGGAAGGTCACGGCGTACCCGTGCGCGGGGCCGGACGCCGGGAACACCGCTCCCACGTCCGGCCGGTTTCCTGCCGCCGTGTAGCGGCCCGAGGCCACCCCGTCCACGTAGACGTCGACGCGGGTGGCGGCCGACGTGTCCGGGTCGATGGCCCAGCCGTCGACCCGTAGCCCGGCGGGCCAGCGCGCCAGCCGGTCGTAGGCGCCGAACGCGCTGCCCGTCGGCCAGCCGGAGCGGCCGGTCAGGTCCACGAAGCGGTACCCGTGGGCGCGGTAGAAGTCGATGATCGGGCCCAGCGCGGCGACCGTCGCGGGGTTGCCGTTGCCCGCGTTGTGCAGCAGCACGACCGGATGGCTCAGCGAGATGCCGGCTTCCGCCCGGGTGATGATCCGGCCGATCCAGTACGCCGAGCCGGAGCCGTTCGCCTTCCAGTCCTCGGGGTCCACGGACCAGGTCCACACGCTCATCGCCCGCTGCTGGGCCAGGGCCAGCGTCGTGGCGTTGTACGAGCCGTACGGCGGGCGGAACAGGCAGGGCATCCGTCCGGAGACGGCCGCCTGCTCGGCGCGCGCACGGTCGATCTGCGCGGCCTGGTCGCTCGACGACAACGTCGTCAGCTGGACATGGCTCCAGGTGTGGTCGGCGACGACGTGGCCCGCGTTGATCTCCATCTGGTCGATCTGCGGATCCGCCGCGGTGTTGGCGCCCTCGTTGAAGAACGTGGCCCGTACGTGCCGAGCGGCCAGGACCGTCAGGATCGCGCGCGTGCTGGGACCCGGCCCGTCGTCGAAGGTCAGCGCCACCGTCTTGCCGTCGCCTGGAGCGTAGGAGTGCACGCCGTAGCCCGCGGGCGCGCAGGAGGCGGCCGGCGAGACGGGCACCGAGGCGACCGCCGCCGGCGGCGCTGTCAGGGCGAGTGCCGAGCCGAGCGCGAACCCCAGCGCGGTGTTCCGCAACGGTCGTGCCATCGCCGTGCCCCCCGGCCGGGGCTGCCCGCCCCTGGTCGCTTCGCACGGTAGGAGCGCTCGAGGCGGCGCACACGAGGCTTTGGTCCCGAGCGGCGCCTGGTGAAGTCAGGCCGATGAACCCCGTGCCGCAAGGACTTTCAGCCCTGTCGCGCCACCCGGCGTTCCTGGTGTCGTCAGGGCACGGCACCGGCCGCAGGGCCGGGGCAGAGGCGGTGGTTCTGATGTGGTGGCGGAAGACGCGACACGGCAGCGGTGGTGAGTCCCTGACGAGTGCGGCGCGCGAGGTCGCCTTCGACGCGGCCCGGGTGCCGACGCGCTCGGCGTCGCCAGAGCCGGATGCCGGTGAGGTTGTCCTGTTCGCCTACGTGGACGGCACCCTCGTCGAGGTGCGTCAGCGTGCCGAGGTGGACACGGTCGACGGCGCGATCCTTCGTGCGCTGGAGCTCGCCAACGACGATTGGACCGAGGGCGAAGCCGCCGCCGAGATGTCCCGCGTCACCGGCGCCAGCGTCGCCGTCCTCGACGGTGCCTGTCACCGGATGGTGGGCGCGTTGGCGCGCAACCCGGTCACGGACGTGCGCGGGATTCGCGCGACCCGGATCGTTGTGGCCGCGCTCCGGCGCCCGGCACCCCCCGGCACGGGGCCCGTGCAACGCGACGGGTGTGCCCCCTGGACGTGGCCGGCGGACGACCGGGAGCTGAGCTAGGGCGAACGTGGGTCGCGGTGGCGGCGCCCGGGCGCCCGTGAGAGCTCAGCGCCCGTCGGCCGGCGCCGCGGTTCGCACACCTGTCTCAGCCGGCGGTGGCTCGAAGGTAGCCGGATCCATGAGGTACTCCCGCGCCGCTCGGGCGAGAGCGGCCGCGCGCAAACCGTCCGTGTAGCGGTGGTCGAAGGTGGCGGTGAGCCCGAGCACCGGGCGCACGACGACCTGACCGTCCTCGACGACGGCCTTGTCGGTCACGCTGCCGACGAGTACGAGGAACGGCACGCGGTAGTACGCCGCCAAGGGGGAGTACGCGTGCGAGATGCCGGCCATCCCGATGGAGCTCACCATCGCCCCGCCGAAGGCTTGCTGCGGCAGCCCGAGCCGTGGCAGGTGCAGGTTGAGGTCGGACGTCAGCCAGGCCGACAGCCGGAGGGCCGGACGCAGGACCGGTTTCGGCAGCAGGGCCAGCATCTGCTTCGTGCGGCCGAACTCGAGGTCGGTGTCGGCGCGGATCGACGCGACGCGCGACTCGATGTCGGTTGCCACCTCGATCAGCGACTTGCGATCGGCTCCGCTCACCTTCACGCCGGTCAGCTCGTCGCCGGCCGCCGCCACGATGACGAGGACGTCGATCGACTCGCGAGGGTGCGCCCGGCCTCGGGCGATCCGCACGTTGAGCTCGGGCACGGCCTCGAGGGCGCGGGCGATCGCCCGCACCACGGCGTGCGTGACCGTGACGTGCACTCCGCTGGCCCGGCGTACGCGCTCCAGGTGTTCGAGAAGCCGGGTGGCGTCGATCTCCAGGTCGCCGAAGAACTGCGGGTCGCTCGGCGCACGCCAGCTGGCGCCGGCGAGTTTGCGCCACCCCCGCAAGGGCTGTGACACGAGGCATCCCCTTTCGTCGTCAGGAGACCGCGGTCACCACGGCGGCGGGAGCGATCCGGCTGCGCATGGACGACCTCGAGAGGAACCCGGAGCGATCGGGTGACCGCCCGACCCCATTGCGCCTCGGCCGCGCTCCGCGGCACCAGGGGCGAAGGCCCTTCGCCGGGACAACCTTGGGCCCTAGGTCCGGTGTCGGCGGGCGCGGCGGCTGGGCGGGAGGCGGGGTCAGCCGGCGCAAAGGTCGCGGGTCTTCGCCCGCGCTACGGCAGCGGCAGCTGCGTCGAGCCGGTTCTGCGGCAGCGTTCCGTCGTGGACCGCCGCGACCAGCTGCCGCACGATGTCGTTGACCGTCCCGGCCACCCGGTCAGGGGCCAGCAGCGCTTTCTGCTGCGACGTCAGCGTCGAGCCGAAGAGAACCACGTCCGCCCCGGCGCGAATTGCCGCCACGGTCGCGTGCGGCACGTCGTAGCCGGCGGCGCTGATCGCGCCCGCCGACAGGCTGTCGGTGACGACCAGACCGGTGAAGCCGAGGCGTTGCCGCAACAGCCCGTCGATCACGGTGCTCGACAGCGACGCGGGAGTGGCGCCGATGCCGGGCACCGCGGCGTTTGCCACCATGACGGCCGGCACGCCCGCGGAGATCGCCGCGGCGAAGACCGGCAGCGCCTGCTGTTCCAGCTTCGACAGCGGCAGCGTCTGCCCGGCTCCGTAGTCCGTGTTGCCGGTCGAGCCGCCGAGACCGGGGAAGTGCTTGGCCACGGCGAGGACGTGTCCGGCGAGGCCGCGGACGAATGCCGTGCCGTACGCCGCCGCCACCGCCGGGTCTCCGCTGAACGACCGCTTTCCGTCCGGGTTGCTCGAGGACGGGCCCGGTCGCGCGTCGACGTCGAGCACGGGTGCCAGGTCGACGTTGACGCCGAGCGCGCGCATCTGCCGGCCCAGCCGCGACGCCGCCGACTGGACCTGGGCCGGCGTCGTCGACGCCGCCATCTCGCGCGGCCAGGGCAGGCTCGTTACCGCCGCCCCCAGCCGCTGGACGCCGCCGCCCTCCTGGTCGGCCATGACGAGCAGAGGCACCGCGGCGGCGCGCTGGGCGGCCGCGATCTCGCCGGCCAGGTCGCCCGGGACGTCGTTTCCGAGCATCAGGACGCCGCCGACTCCGGTCGCGAGCACCGGCCGAAGGGCAGCGGCATCGAACCCGATCGTGGGCGCGACGACCAGCTGCGCCGCCTTCTGCGGCAACGACCAGCCGGCGCTGGTGACCCCGCACGCGGGGCTCGCCGGCGGGCTGCTCGGAGCGGCAGCGGTCGTCGACGTGGTGACCGTCGGAGCTGCCGACGTCGGCGGTGCGGCAGAGGTCGCGGCGGGGTTCGGGGTCCCGGACTGGCCGCATGCCGCGGCGGCGAGCAGGCCGGCCAGGGCCGCGAGCCATCGACGCATCCCACCAGGGTGCCTCGTGAGCGGGCCGCGCTCTCCCGGATCGCCGCCCGCCGCCCCTGTGCCAGAGTGCGCGGCATGAACGACACCGAGGTCTCTCCCCGCGCCCGCAAGCTCGCCGCCGCCCTGGAGCCGGTCGCGGGCCAGGTCTACTTCGCGCCCGAGGCGCACGAGGAGTACGAGAAGCTCGGTTTCGACGCGAGCAGCCGCACCGCCGGCAACGTGGCCATGCCCGACGGCCCGGCCTACTTCACCAGCCGCGGCTCGATCCTCGGCCAGGTTCCTGGAGAGGTGGTCGCCGCGACCTTCGGGGTGTTCAACCCGGCCGCCGTCGTACCCGCCGTGACGATGGGGTGGACGCGCACCGACGCGGCCACGATCTGCGCGGCGCGCACCCGCGCCGCGACCGCGCAGCTCACCCGCGTGCTCGGGGCCCGACCCGACGGCCTGAGCACCGTGGCCGATCTGCTGTCACGTGCGGTCGAGCCGCTGCGTCCCGAGGGGCGCCCGCTCTTCGCCGGGTTGCGTGCCCTGGGCCTGCCGGGCGACCCCGTCGGTGACGTGTGGCGGATGGCCGACATGCTCCGCGAGTACCGCGGCGACGCGCACATCGCCTCCTGGACCTCGGCCGGCTTCGACGCGGTGGAGATCGGGCTGCTGACCGAGCTCTACTGGGGCCTGCCGATGGGCTCCTACATCCGCAGCCGCGCCTGGTCGCCGGACGAGCTCGAGGCCGGCAAGCAACGGCTACGGGCCCGCGGGCTCCTCGACGGTGACGGGTTCTCCGCCGCCGGGCGCGAGGCGCGCGAGGCCGTCGAGCAGGCGACCGACCGGCAGTGCCGCCCGATCATCGAGGCACTGGGCGACGACGTCGACGACCTGGTCGGCGTACTCCGGCCGTGGGGCGACGCCATCCGGGCCGCGGGCGGCTACCCGGCGTCCGGCCCGCACGACCTCGCCGGCCAGCGCAACGACTGACCGGTCCCGCCCCCCCGGGTCAGATCCCCGATCGGACTTCCGGGCCGTGGACCGAGGCGCGGGCCCAGCCGTCCGAGGGCGCGAGCTCAGCTCTCCGCGAGGTCGCGGATGACGGCCTCGGTCAGCCGGGCCGCGTCGAGCACGGTGTCGTAGTCCAGCCGCTCCGGCGTGTCGGTCAGCTGGTGGTAGTGCGCCAGCGCCTTGGCGTCGTCGAGGGACACCAGCGTGGCCGTCGGGTAGCCGGCCTTCCCGGTCACGATGCTGTCGGTCGTGGTCCTCGCCCGCAGGCCGCGGCCGAGCTTGATGCCCTCGCGGGAGGCGACGGCCGCGACCTGCTCCTTGAACGCCGGCTCGTAGTCGCGCATGACGACCGGCCCCTCGCCCTCGAGCAGCGTCAGGTGCGGCGAGCCGATCGTCTCGAGGTTGACCACCCAGGTGCTCGCGGTCGGCAGGTTCGGGAAGTGCCGGCGGGCGAAGCCGCGGATGCCCTCCTGGAACGACTCCTCCGCTCCGGCCGACAGCAGCAGGACGCGTACGCCGGAGACCGGCCGCTCGTTCAGCGCACGGGCCACCGCGACCAGGCCGGCGACCCCCGAGGCGTCGTCGTTGGCGGCCGGGCTGACCGGCGAGGATCCGATCTGGGCGAACGCCGCGGCGCCGACCGCCGACAGCAGCGCCCCCGTCAGCGCCATCCCGCGCCGCCCGGCGGCCGCCCCGAGCGCGGCGAGCAACGGGCCGCTGGCGATCACCCAGTAGACCGGCACCGCCGACTCCGTGCTCTCGATCAGGTCCGGGCGCCGTTCGGCCAGCCAGTGCTGGAAGCGGTCCGACAGCGAGAAGAACAGCCCGGTGTGCGGGGCGTCGTGGTGCGCCATGACGACGACAACGCGCGCCGCGGTGCGGTCGCCGGTCCAGCCCAGCACGTTCGTGGTCGTACGCCGGGGGAGCAGGCGTCGCAGTGGTCGCAGGCCGGAGTCGACGTCGTCGAAGAGCGCCGCCGCGCCCGCCACGCCCAGCAGGGCGCCGAGCCGACGCCGCCCGGCGACCGCGGCCAGCCCCCCGGCGATGCCGAGGGCGCAGGACAGGCCCATCGGCCACCAGTAGGTCCCGTGCGCGTGCTCCTCCTCGAGCGTCACCTCGCACCCGTGGTCGGCCAGCCGGCGCGCGACCCACTCGGCGACCTGGCGCTCGCTGTCCGACGCCGACGGGCGCTCGCCGACGCACAGCACGGCGACCACCTCGCGGACTTCCGCCTCCACCGACCCGGTCGTCATGGACCGCATTCTGGTGGCAGCACCGGAGCCGGTCCTCTGGCAGGGTGGCTCGGGTGCAGGTGGTGGTCGGCGCCGCGATCCTGCGCGCCGGCCAGTTGCTGGCGGCGCAGCGCAGCCGGCCGGCCGCCCTCGCCGGCTACTGGGAGCTGCCCGGCGGCAAGGTCGAACCGGGCGAGGACGAGCGCGCCGCCCTCGCCCGCGAGTGCCGCGAGGAGCTCGGCGTCGCTGTCGCCGTCGGCGACCGCGTCGGCCCGGAGGTCCCCATCTCCGACGGCATGGTGCTGCGCACGTGGTCGGCGACGATCCTCAGCGGTACGCCGTACGCCCACGAGCACGCCGCCCTGCGCTGGCTCACCGCCGCCGAGATCTCCGAGCTGCCCTGGCTCCCTGCCGACGCGCCGCTGATCCCCCACCTGCAGCGGCTGCTGGCTGGCTAGTCCGCCGTGGAGCGGTGCTCCATCACGTCGCGCACCCTGTCCGTGAGGCCACCGACCTTGGCGGTGAACGCGTTGACCGGGGTGGCCGGGTGCGGGTGCGTCGGCGCCGAGCGCATGGCCTCGACCAGCTTGACACCGATGTCCTCGCGGTCCCGCGGGCTCAGCGCCTCCATGATCTCCGGGAAGATCTCCTCTTCCTCGTAGCGCACGTGCGCGCGCACCTCGGAGATGAGCTTGCGCAGCAGCGCGTCGTAGTCCACCGAGTCGGGGCTGATGTCGTCGAGCTGGTGCAGCAGTTCCTTGACGACCTGGTGGTCGTGGCGGGCGTGGTCGGCCAGCGGGTCGCCGTCGGGCAGGGCAGTGCGAAGTGCCGGGTAGAAGTGCAGCTCCTCGATGGCGGCGTGCTGCGACAGCTTCGTCACGATCGTGTTCTTGAGGGCGTTGCGCTCGGCCACCAGGCCGGTGCGGGAGTCGTCGACCTGGGCGACCTGCAGCCCCTCGGCCTCGGCGAAGAGCTCCTCGACCTCGCGATGCTGGTGGTGCAGCACGGTGAGGGCGTCCGTCATCGATGCCATGCGCCGGTGTTACCCAGGCGACCTACCATGAAGCACCGCCCCGCGGCCGTGTCATGGCCGGCCGCACCCCTTCCCTGGAGCCCTGTCCCGTTGCCCGCACGCCCCGATTCGTTGCGCACCGACATCCGCAACGTCGCGATCGTCGCCCACGTCGACCACGGCAAGACGACGCTGGTCGACGCCATGCTCTGGCAGTCGGGTGCGTTCACCGCCCACCAGGCCGAGCAGGGCGACGTGCAGGAACGCGTCATGGACTCCATGGACCTGGAGCGCGAGCGCGGCATCACGATCCTCGCCAAGAACACCGCGGTCGCCTACCAGGGCGTGACGATCAACATCGTCGACACGCCCGGCCACGCCGACTTCGGCGGCGAGGTGGAGCGCGGCCTGGCGATGGTCGACGGCGTCGTGCTGCTCGTCGACGCCAGCGAGGGGCCGTTGCCGCAGACCCGTTTCGTGCTGCGCAAGGCGCTGGAGGCCAAGCTCCCGGTCACCCTCGTCGTCAACAAGATCGACCGTGGCGACGCGCGGATCGCCGAGGTCGTCGACGAGACCTACGAGCTGTTCCTCGACCTCGACGCGACCGAGGACCAGATCGAGTTCCCGATCGTCTACTGCAACGCGCGCGCCGGCACTGCGACCCTCGACCTCGACTCGCCCGGCACCGACCTCGTGCCGCTGTTCGAGACGATCCTCGCGACGGTGCCCCCTCCGGCGTACGACGACGAGGCGCCGCTGCAGGCGCTCGTCACGAACCTCGACGCCTCGCCCTACCTCGGCCGGCTGGCGCTGTGCCGGGTCGTCAACGGCTCGTTGCGCAAGGGCGCGACCGTCGCGTGGTGCCGCACCGACGGCAGCGTCGAGCGCGTGCGCATCTCGGAGCTGCTCGCGACCAAGGCGCTGGACCGGGTGCCCGCGGAGGAGGTCGGCCCGGGCGACATCTGCGCGGTCGCCGGCATCCCCGACATCACGATCGGCGAGACGCTCGCGGACCCGGACGACCCGCGGCCGCTCCCGGTCATCACCGTCGACGAGCCGTCGATCAGCGTGACGATCGGCGTCAACACCAGCCCGCTGGCCGGCCGCGACGGCAGCAAGCTCACCGCCCGCCTGGTCAAGAACCGCCTCGACGCCGAGCTCGTCGGCAACGTCTCGCTGCGGGTGCTGCCCACCGAGCGTCCTGACACCTGGGAGGTGCAGGGGCGGGGCGAGCTGCAGCTCGCGGTGCTCGTCGAGCTGATGCGCCGCGAGGGCTTCGAGCTGACCGTCGGCAAGCCGCAGGTGGTCACCCGCACGATCGACGGCAAGCTGCACGAACCGATGGAGCGCCTCGCCGTCGACGTGCCCGAGGACTACGTCGGCGTCGTCACCCAGCTGCTCGGCCTGCGCCGCGGCCGCATGGACCAGATGGTCAACCACGGCACCGGCTGGGTGCGGATGGAGTACGCCGTGCCCTCGCGGGGGCTCATCGGCTTCCGCACCGAGTTCCTCACCGAGACCCGCGGCACCGGCCTGCTGCACCACGTCTTCGACGGCTACGCGCCGTGGCACGGCGAGCTGCGCACCCGGCCCACCGGCTCGCTCGTCGCCGACCGGCAGGGCAGCGTCACGTCGTACGCGCTGTTCAACCTGCAGGAGCGCGGGACGCTCTTCGTCGGCCCGGGCACCGAGGTCTACGAGGGCATGATCGTGGGGGAGAACAGCCGCTCCGACGACATGGACGTCAACCCCACCAAGGAGAAGAAGCTCACCAACATGCGCTCCTCCACCGGTGAGGAGCTCGAGCGGCTGGTGCCGCCGCGGGTGATGTCGCTCGACCAGGCGCTGGAGTTCTGCCGCGAGGACGAGTGCGTCGAGGTCACGCCCACCCAGGTGCGGCTGCGCAAGGTGGTCCTCGACGCGTCCGACCGGTTCCGCGCCGCGAAGCGCAGCCGGCCCACTGGGTAGCGTTCTTGCATGAGCACGATGGATCCGCCGGAGGAGCGCAGGGCCGGCGTCGACCCGGCGGCCGCGGTGCTCCGGGAGGCGGCCGAGGCCGTCGACCCGCTCGACCAGAAGGTCGAGATGACGCCGCTGGACTTCCCGCGGCGGTTGCTGCTCGTGCACGCCCACCCCGACGACGAGTCGATCAGCTGCGGCGCGACGATGGCGAAGTACGTGGCCGAGGGCGCCCTCGTCACGCTCGTCACCTGCACGCTGGGTGAGGAGGGGGAGGTCGTCGTCCCCGAGCTCGCGCACCTCGCGGCGGACCAGGACGACGCCCTCGGCCCTCGGCGCATCGACGAGCTCGCCGCGGCCTGCGAAGCCCTCGGCGTGCACGACCACCGCTTCCTCGGCGGCCCGGGCCGCTGGCGCGACTCCGGGATGATGGGCGTCGCGTCCAACGAGCGGCCCGACTGCTTCTGGCAGGCCGACCTCGACGAGGCCGCGCGCGAGCTGGTCGCGATCGTGCGCGCCGTACGCCCGCAGGTCGTCGTGACCTACGACGAGAACGGCGCCTACGGCCACCCCGACCACATCCAGGCGCACCGGGTGGCGGTCGCGGCGTTCGAGGCGGCGGCCGACCCGGCGCGCTGGCCGGAGATGGGCGAGCCGTGGGCGGCGTCGAAGCTCTACTACACGGCCATGCCGAAGTCGGTGCTGCAGCGCGGGATCGACGCGATGCGCGAGCGCGGGCTGTCGCTCTTCGAGGGGCTGGAGAGCGCCGACGACGTGCCCTTCGCGGTGGCCGACGACCTGGTCACCACCGAGATCGACGCCCGCGACCACCTCGACGCGAAGATGGCCGCGCTGCGTGCCCACGCGACGCAGATCAGCGTCGACGGCCCGATCTTCGCGCTGGCCGACGACGTCAACCAGCTGGCGTTCGGCCGGGAGCACTTCATGCTGGTGCGCGGTGACCGTGGCCCTGGCGTGGGCGAGCAGGGCTGGGAGGACGACCTCTTCGCCGGGCTGTGAGCCGGTTGCCGCCGCTGGGGCTCGCCGGGCCGCGAGCCGCATCGGGCGCCACCCGATCGGCGGCACGTCCTCGCCGTCGCCGCGTCGTTGTGACAGGTGACCCGGGTGTGCTCCGTCGGGGTCTGTTCACGGAGCGTCATCTCGGGTACAAGCAGGTGTTGTCGGCAGCCGGTGGCCTTACCTGATTACGGCATCCGGGTGATTCCGTCGCCCAGGCGTCGCGGATACGGTTACTGTCTGTAACACTGCGGTAGAGATCGGCACACAATGTAACCGGCTTGCCCGGCCGGCGTCCGCTCCGTCCGGGCCTTGACCCCTTGGGGGCCGCACCGTGGACGACCGAGAGGCTGCACGACAGGTCACCGAGGCGGCTCAGGCGCCGGCCACCGTGGTCAACCCGCTGATCGGCGGCGGCTCCTCGGTCGTCAGCGTCAGGGGCGCCGACGTCGGCGCCTCCCGCGAGCGGCAGCGCCGCCGCCGGCTGACCCGGATCGCCGTGATCGTCGGCCTCCCGGCGCTCGCGCTGTGGGTGCAGATCCTGCGCGGCAACCCCGTCGACATCTTCCAGTTCCCCAGCATCGACCCGCTGTGGGCGCTGATGTTCCTGTTCGTCCTGGCCCTCGTGCTGGCGATGGTGCTGCCCTACGCGGTCAACGGCCGGTCGCCGCACGTCCTCTACCGGCCCGAGCAGATCGACGTACGCCTCGACGACGTCGTCGGCATCGACCAGGTCAAGGAAGAGGTCGTCCGCTCGCTCAACCTCTTCCTCGCCCACAAGACCTTCGCGGCCGAGATGGGCGGCACCCCGCGGCGCGGCCTGCTCTTCGAGGGCCTGCCGGGCACCGGCAAGACCTACACCGCCAAGGCGATGGCGCGCGAGGCCGGCGTGCCGTTCCTGTTCGTCTCCGCCACGAGCTTCCAGAACATGTTCTACGGCGCCACCGCGCGCCGGATCCGCAAGTACTTCAAGGAGCTGCGCAAGGTCGCCCGCGCCGAGGGCGGCGCGATCGGCTTCATCGAGGAGATCGACGCGATCGCCACGACCCGCTCCGGGATGCGCGCCACGCCGATGCCGCAGGCGGCCCGGATGGTCTCGGCCTGCGGCGGTCTCGAGGGCCTGCCGACGTCCTACGCCGGGAGCACCTCTTCCCACGCCGACGGCGGCCTGGTCACCAACGCCTACATGAGCGAGGGCACCGGCGGCGTCGTCAACGAGCTGCTCGTGCAGCTGCAGTCCTTCGACGAGCCGATGGGCTTCGAACGGGTGACCGCCAAGATCGTCGATGCGATCAACCTGCTGCTGCCGCTGGAGCGCCAGATCCAGAAGAAGCAGCCGGCGAAGAGCAACATCCTGCTGATCGCGGCGACGAACCGGGCGGACAACCTCGACCCGGCGCTGCTGCGCCCCGGGCGCTTCGACAAGCGGCTGACCTTCGAGCTGCCCGACAAGGGCGGCCGGCGGGCGCTGATCGACCACTTCCTCACGCTCAAGGCGCACCACGAGGAGCTCGACGACCACGAGCTGCGCGACGCGCTGGCCGCGGTGACCCAGCAGTACACCCCGGTGATGATCGAGCACCTCTTCGACGAGGCGCTGGTCAACGCCCTGCGCCGCGGTGACTCGATGGCGACCTGGAAGGACGTCGAGCACGCCCGGCTCACCGAGGAGGTCGGCATCGGCCAGCCGGTGGGCTACACCGAGCACGAGAAGCGGCTCATCGCCACGCACGAGTCCGGGCACGCGACCGCCGCCTACCTCGTCGCCCCCGAGCGACGGCTGGAGATCCTCACGATCATCAAGCGGCGCAACGCGCTGGGGCTGCTCGCGCACGGCGACCGGCACGACGTCTTCACCCGCTCGCGGTCGGAGATGCTCGCCCTGATCCGCATCGCGCTGGCCGGCCAGTGCGCCGAGGAGATCTTCTTCGGTGACATCTCGACCGGCCCGGGCGGCGACCTGCTCTACGCGACCAACGTCGCCGCCGAGATGGTCGGCGCGTGCGGCATGACCGACACGCTGGTGTCCTACGCCGCCGTCCAGAACAGCGGCTTCAACGACACCAACATCGTCGGCCGGGTGCTGGCCGACGCCGACGGCCGGGCCCGGGTCGAGGCGCTGCTGCAGGAGCAGAAGACCGGGGTGAAGGCGCTGCTCGAGGCCAACCGGCCGCTCGTCGAGGCCTTGCGCGACGCGCTGCTCGACCGTCACGAGCTGATCGGCCGGGAGATCACCGACGTGCTGGCGAGTGCCGGTGCCCCGACCTGGCCGGCCGCGCCGACCAGCGGTGTGATCGACCTGACCGCCGACACCCCGGTCGCCACCTCCTAGCGTCCTGCCCACTCGCCCTTTGCACCCGGCCGGGCCGCACCGGCTGGGCTGACGGGGGGAGCGCTGCGACGTTCGAACGTTGCAGGACTCCCCCTGATCCTGGGCGGGCCGCGTGCTTCCCGACGGCCAGCCCGCGATCTTGGCTCAACTACCGTGGAGGGGTGCGGTCCCGGGCGCTGTTCGTCGCGACCCTGGTCGTGCTCTTTCTGCTCGGCGGCATGCTCGCGGTCTACGGCGCCTTCCTCGTGCCGACCCGCGCGTTGGGCGTCTACGGCTGGGCGCTGGCCATCGCGATCGGCGGCAACCTGGCGACGACCCTGGGCGGTGGCTGGGGCACCCGCTCGGTCCTCGGCGCCGTGACGCCGGGCGCCGGCTGGCTGGTCGTCACGCTGATCGCGGGCTTCTCGAGGCCCGAGGGCGACCTCGTCATCCCGTCATCGGTCCCGTCCGCCCCCGGGCTCGGGACCACCGGCTCGCTGTTCCTCGTCTCGGGCATCGTCGCGGCCGGTGTCGGTGTCGCGCTGGTGCAGCGGCGCTTCGGCCACCGCCCCTGACTTCTCCCCGGTCGACCGGGTGGGCCGGCCGGGCGGCGCGGTCGTGTTCGTACGCAACAGGTCGGGCCCCACCGTGCCGAGACCTTCTGCGTGGACGCCGTCGCCGTACGCCTCGGGGACGCCCGCTACGCGATCCCCATGGCCGACCTCGCCGAGGTCGGTCGGGCGCCGCTGACCAGCCGGGTGCCGGGCACGCCGCGCTGGGTCGCCGGCGTCGGCAACTGGCGCGGGCGGGTGCTGGCCGTGCTCGACGGTCGCGCGCTGCTCGATCCGACGGCGTACGCCGCGCCGCCCGGCGACCGGCTCGTCGTGCTCGCCAAGGACGGGGTCACCGTCGGCCTGCTGGTCGACCGGCTCGACGGCACGACCCCGCTGCCCGAGGCGGTCGAACCCGCGCCGCCCGGCGCCGCCGACCTCGTCGTGGGCACGGTGATCGACGACGAGGGGCCGCTCGGCCTGCTCGACGTCGGCGCGATCATCGGTCTGCGCCACCGCCTCGCGGCCTGACCGGCCGGTGCCTGCGCGCCGTCGCGCGGCCTGACGGTCGGCCGGTTCGCCGGTCGCGGCGCGCCGTGTCCGGCGAGTGCGGGATTGCGCCACTAGGCACAGTTCAGTCAAGAGGCCGAGCGGGCGACCCGATGCACAACTCGTGCAGCTCGCCGGACGGGTAACCGGTCGCCATCCGTCGGCGGGGCCGCTGAACCACGTCGCCGCGATCGCGACGTGGAGCAGCCTCGGCCTCGCCGTGGCCGGCGCGACCGTGCTCGCCCACGAGTCGCGTGACGGCACCGGGATCGTCGTACACCTCTCCGCCTTCTACGCGTGGTCCGCCCTCGGCGTGCTCAACGCGCTCGCGCTGACCGTGCTGCCCTACCTGCCCGGCGTGCGCGCCGTGACCGCCGGCACCGTCCGCTCGCTGCTGCTCGTGAGCAACCTCGTCTCGGTGACCGGCGCGGTGGCGGTGGCGGGTGGCGCGCGCGGACCGTTCTGGGTGCTCTACGTGCCGGTGCTGCTGTTCGCCGCGGTGTCGCTGTCGCGGTGGCAGAGCCTGCTGCTCGGCGCCGCGGCGTCGGGGGCGTTCGTCGGGGCGTCCTACGCCGCGCACACCGTCGGCGAGGGCAACGCCGCCATGCTCGTGCTGGGGGTGGCGCTGTTCCCGGCGCTGGCGTGGTTCAACGGCACGCTGTCGGCCTCGGTGCGGGCCGCCCGGCACGTGTCCCGGGTCGAGCGCGACGAGCTGCAGGCGCGGGTCGAGGAGCTGTCCCACCTGCTGTCGCGGGCCGCGCAGGGCGACCTGTCCGACGTCGCCGTGCCGGAGGACGGCGACGGGCCGGCGTCGCTGCACCTGCTGTCGGGCGCGTTCTCCCACACGTTGTCGAACCTGCGGCTGCTCGTCGACCAGATCCGCAGCGGGGGCGAGCAGATCGGTCAGGCCGCCGGCGAGCTGCTGGCGACCGCGGAGGAGCACGCGGCATCGGCGAGCGAGCAGTCCAGCGCCGTCGCGGAGACGACCGCCACGATCGAGGAGCTGGCCGCGGCCGCGGCACAGATCGCCGAGACGTCGGAGGCCGTTGCCCGCTACGCCGCCGAGACCTTGCGCTACGCGGAGGAGGGTCGCGCGGCCGTCCAGGCGAGCGTCGACGCCATGGACACGATCGCCGCCCGGGTCGACTCGATCGCCACCCGGGCGCTGTCGCTCGGCGAGCGCAGCCAGGAGATCGGCCGCATCCTCGACGTGATCAACGACCTCGCCGACCAGACCAACCTGCTCGCACTCAATGCCGCCATCGAGGCCGCTCGGGCGGGAGAGCACGGCCGCGGCTTCGCCGTCGTCGCGGCGGAGGTACGCCGCCTCGCCGAGCGTGCCCAGACCTCGACCGAGGAGATCCAGGCGATCGTCACCGAGATCCAGGCAGAGACCAACGCGACGATCATCGCCAGCGAGGAGGGCGCGAAGGAGGTCCGCACCGGCTCCGAGCTGGCGCGCGGCGTCGTCGACGCGCTCGAGCAGATCTCCGACATGGTCGACGAGACCACGACCGCCGCCAAGGAGATCTCGATCGCGACGCAGCAGCAGCGGTCGGCCTCCGACCAGGTGGTGTCGGCGATGACGCAGGTGTCCGACGTCTCGCGGCAGTACGCCACCGGCTCGGGCCAGGCGGCGATGTCGGCCGCGGCCCTCAACGACCTCGCCGACGAGCTGCGCTCCTCGATCGCGGCGTTCAAGGTGGCCTGAGGCGATGACCGACCTGCTGACCCGCTGGTCCGGCGAGCTGGACGACGCGCTCGAGACCGCGATCCCGCAGCCGCGCCGGCCCCTCGACCCTCCGCCGACCGACGGCGCCCGTCGCCTTCGCCGGGTCTTCGCCGCGGCCACGGGTGGCACGCTGCTGCTCGTCCTCGCGGGCGTGCTCGTCACCGCGTTCGCCGGCGCCGAAGGCCGGACCGTCCACGTCCTGCCGCTCGCCGGCTGGGGTGTCGCGGTCGCGGCCTGCACGGCCGGGCTGGGCCTCGGGCTGACCGCGCGCGGCCGCATCGGTGGTCAGGTGCCGCTGCCCGCCGCCGCCCTCGTGCTGCTCGCGCTCGCGGCCGACACCGGCCTGTCGTCGAGCGTCGGCGGGATCGACGGGCCGCTGTGGGTGGCGTTCGTCCCCACGATCCTGCTGACCGCCGCCGCGGTCGACGTCGCCTCCGCCATCGCGGTCGGCGTGCTCGGTGGGCTCGGCGTCTACATCGCTTCGCTGCTCGCCCACACCGCCGGCTCCGCGTCGTTGGGCCGGCTGCTCGTCGTGCTGCCCGCGATGCCTGTGGCGGCCTGGGTGTCGGCGTACCTCTCCCGTTCCGCGCAGCAGGAGGCCGCGCGGGTCGCCGAGAGCCGTGCCGCGCTGGAACGCGACGTCCTCGCCCTGTCGCGCCTGCTCGAAGGTGTCGCCGACGGCGACCTGACCCGGGTGCCCGCGCTGCCCGACGGCAGCGCGCCGGCGACCGCCATCGCGGTGGCCTTCGCCGACACGCTGCTGGCGCTGCGCCGGCTGGTGCGCCAGGTCACCGCGGTCGGCGAGCGCATCGCGGGCAGCGCGGCCGACGTCGCACACACCGCCGCGGAGCACGCCGCCGGCGTCGAGCAGCAGACCGGCGCTGTCCACGAGACCCGGACCACGATCGAGGAGCTGGCCGCCACCGCCGCGCAGATCGCCGAGACGGCCGAACGCGTCGCGCAGTACGCCGGCACCACCCTCGCCCACGTGGAGTCCGGCGCCGAGGCCGTGCACGACTCGGTCGACGCGATGGAGCGGATCGCCCACCGCGTCGACGGCATCACCGAGCGGGCCGAGGGGCTCGACGACCGGATGGCCCGCATCGGCACGATCCTCGAGGTCATCGACGAGATGGCCCGGCAGACCAACCTGCTGGCCTTCAACGCCGCCGTCGAGGCAGCCCGGGCCGGCGAGCACGGCAAGGGCTTCGGCCAGGTCGCCGACGAGGTGCGGATGCTGTCGGAGCGGGCGCGCGAGTGCACCGCGCAGGTACGCCGCATCGTCACCGATGTCACCGCCCAGATGGCGGCCACGATCACGGTCAGCCGGCAGGGCGCCGACGACGTCCGTGCCGGGCAGGAGCTCACCGCCGGAGTCGTCAGCGCACTCGACCGCATCACCGGCATGGCGACCGAGACGACCGCGGCCACCCAGCAGATCTCGGTGGCGACCCGCCAGCAGCGCTCGGCGGCCGAGGCGGTCGTCGAGGCGATGGCCCGGGTCACCACGTCGACCGGCCGCTACGAGCAGGCCTCGACCCGCTACGTGACGGCCGCCGGCCAGCTCGACGGGCTGGCCGGCGAGCTGCAGGCGGCGATCCACCGGTTCCGGGTCGGGTGACCTCGATGTCCTGGGCCGAGGACCCCGAGCTGCTGGCGACGTTCCGCGCGGAGGTCGAGGAACGGCTGGCCTCCCTGTCGGCCGGGCTCCTGCAGCTCGAGGGGCACGCGGCGCCCCGGCAGCTGGTGGCCGGGCTGTTCCGGGACGCCCACACGATCAAGGGGTCGGCGCGGATGCTCGGCGTGGAGCCCCTTCTGCGGGTCGCGCATGCCTGCGAGGACAGCCTCGGGCTGGTGCGCGACGGGCGGCGCGAGCCCGACCGCGAGCTGGTCGACGAGCTCCTGGCCGCTTGCGACGAGATGGCCCGGTTGGTGGAGACCGACGTCGCCGCGGGCCTGTCGCCGACTGACGTCGCGGAGGGCCCTTCGACCGATCTAGGCCCCGGTGCGCCCTCGACCGAGGCGTCCGAGCCCACTTCTCACGACGGTTCTTCCTCGATCGAGCCGGCCGTGTCGAGCTCGGGACCCCGCTCGACCCGGCCGATGCCTGCACCCGGGCCGGGCCGGCCGGCGGAGACGGTGCGGGTGTCGTCCGCCAAGGTCTACGGGCTGCTCGACGACGTCGGCGAGGCCGAGCTGGCCGTCCGCGCGCTCGAGCACTCACTCGGCCGCTTGACCTTCGGTGCGGTCGCCTGCGACGGGTCGGGAGCGGCCACAGCAGAGGTCACGGCGGACCAGGGCGATGTCCGCGCCGCCCTCGAAGAGGCCCGGTCGCGGCTGGACCGGGTACGCGACGGCGCGATGGCCCTGGCCATGGTGCCCCTGCGCCGGGCCACCGCCGGTTTGCCCCGCATCGTCCGCGACGTGGCCGCCGCGGGCGGCAAGGACGTCGCCCTGCTCGTCGACGGCGAGGACGTCGAGCTCGACAAGCAGGTCCTCGACGCCGTCGCCGACTCGCTCAAGCACCTGGTCACCAACGCCGTCGACCATGGGTGCGAGCCCTCCGGCGTACGCACCGCCGCCGGCAAACCGGCCCGCGCGACCGTCACCGTCCGCGCCCGCAGCGCCGGCGACCACGTCGTCATCGAGGTCAGCGACGACGGTGCCGGCATCGACCCCGCGCGGCTACGGGAGTCCGCCGCGCGCAAGGGGATCGCGGTCGAGCCCGGCCGCGAGCTGCGGCTGCTGTTCACCCCCGGGTTCTCGACCGCCGCCACGATCACCGCGACGTCCGGACGTGGCGTCGGGCTCGACGTCGTCGCCTCGGCGGTCGAGGCTCTCGGCGGCGCGGTCGACGTCCGCAGCGAGATCGGTGCCGGTACGACGTTCGCGCTCACGCTGCCCGTCACGCTGGGCGTGCTGCACTGCCTGCTCGCCCGCGTCGGAGACGAGCGCTACGCGCTGCCGGTCGCGTCGGTCGTCGAGTCGATCAGCCTGCGCCACCTGCCCGTGCACGAGGTCGGGGGCGCCACGGTCGTCGTGCGCAACGGCGCGACGCTGCCACTGCTGGATCTCGGCGCCGCGCTCGGGGCGAGCGGCGAGCGGGCGCCCGCCGCGGCCGTCGTCGTCCGGCACGGTGGCCGGCCGCTGGCCTGGGCGGTCGACCGGCTCGACGGCGAGGAGCACCTCGTCGTCAAGGAGCTCGGGCCGTTCCTGGGCCGTCGGCCCGCTCTGCTCGGCGCGACGATCGACCCCGACGGCCGGGTGATCTGCATCGTCGACGTACGCGACCTGGCCGGTGACGACGGCGCTCCCTCGGCGCTCGCCCGCTCGGCCCTGGGCCGTGGCGGACAGGCGGACCGGCCGGAGCCCGGCCACGCGGCCGCCGCGCCACCCCGCGCCGGTCAGCCGTCGACGCGCGGCCATCACCCGACGGCGATGATCATCGACGACACGCGGCGACCGATCCACCTCGGCTCGCTCCGGTCGGTCCCGACCGACGGGCGGCCGGCCGGCAAGCGCCCGCGGGTCCTGGTGGTCGAGGACTCCGTCGGCGTACGCGAGCTCGAACGCGCCATCCTCGAAGCCGCCGGCTACGACGTCGACACGGCCGTCGACGGCCTCGACGGCGCCGCCCGGCTGCGCGACGAGCCCGCCGACCTCGTGCTCTCCGACGTGGAGATGCCGGGCATGGACGGCTTCACGCTGACCCGCACGATCCGCGAGACCCGCGGCTGGGAGCACGTCCCGGTCCTGATCATGACGTCGCGCGGCAGCCCGGAGGACCAGCGCGCCGGGCTCGACGCGGGCGCGAACGCCTATCTGCTGAAGAGCGAGTTCGACCAAGCCGAACTCATAGACACAGTCCGGCGCCTCGTCGGGCGCTGAAGCACGCTGAGAGGAACCACCATGTCGACCGTCGTGATCGCCGACGACAGCCCCACGCTGCGCCGGATCGTCTCGACCGTGCTGAGCCGCGAGGGCTACGACGTGGTCGAGGCCGTCGACGGTGTCGACGCGGTGCAGGCGGTGTTCCGCACCCAGCCCGACGCCGTGGTGCTCGACGTGCAGATGCCGCGGCTGTCCGGCTACGTCGCCGCACGCGTGCTGACCGACGACTGGCAGACCGCGCACATTCCGGTGATCATGCTGACGTCGCTCGACAGCGCGACCGACCGCTACTGGGGCGCGTCGACCGGCGCCCAGCGCTACCTGACCAAGGACTTCGAGCCGCCGCAGCTCGCCGGCGCGGTCCGCGACGCGATCGAGGCGGCCGGGCTCGACCCGGCACTGCGTCCCGACCCGGTCGAGCTCGACGACGACGACGTGATGGCGCGGGTCGCGGACCTGCTCGACCGCAAGCTGTTCGAGACCTCGGTCGCGGCCGAGGTCACCGCGATCCCGGCGACCGCCCGCGGGCTCGAGGAGACCGTCGCCGCGCTGCTCTCGGTGCTCGGCCGGGTCGTCGAGTACGACCTCGCCGCCGTCCTGCTGGTGCGGGAGCGGACGGCGTACGTCGGGGTCGGAGCCAACACCGCGCACCTGCAGTACGACGCCTTCCTGCGCTCGACCGTCGACGCCGCGGCGACCGCGACCGACTCGGAGTGCGTGCTCGGCGAGCTCGACATCCGGCTGGCCGATGCGCAGGGTCGGCTGGGCGCGGACGTGTACGACGACGGCGAAGGCGCCATGGCGACGTTCTTGTCCATGCCGTTGCGTGGCCACGGTGGTCACGTCGCCGGCGTGCTGGCGCTGTCGAGCGCCCGGCCGAGCGCGTTCGGCGAGACCGCGCTGTCGACGCTGCGTCTCATCGAGGGCCCGGTCGCCATGGTGGTCGAGAGCGCCCGGCTGTCCGGGGTCCACGCCGGCTAGCAGCTCACCTCGTAGCGCTGGCCGTCCGCGGTGTCCTTGACCTGGACGCCGAGAGCGGCGAGCTCGTCGCGCAGCCGGTCCGACTCTGCCCAGTCCTTGGCCGACCGCGCCGCCGCGCGGGCATCGAGCAGCTCCTGCGCCCCCGCCGGCAACGACACGGTGCGACCGACGTCGCGGGCCAGGTCGAGGCCCAGCACCCGGTCGGCCCAGGCGAACGTCTCGAACTTCGCCCCGTCGGGCACGCCGGCGTCGTGCTCCAGCTCGCCGAGCACGACCAGCGCAGCGGGCGTGTCGAGGTCGTCGTCGTACGCCGCCACCAGCCGCTCCCGATAGGTGGCCGGGATCGCCGCGCTCGGTGACTCCGCCCACTCGGCCACCCGCGCGCGCCAGCGGGACAGCCGCCGGTCGGCCGCGGCGAGCGCGTCGGCGGTGAGGTTCATCTGCTGGCGGTAGCGGCCGGTCAGGAAGAACAACCGCAGCGCCAGCGGGTCGTGCCCGCGCTCCACCACGTCGTCGAGCAGCACGACGTTGCCGGTCGACTTGGCCATCTTGCGGCCCTCGTTGAGCAGGTGCTCGCCGTGCACCCAGTGCCGCACCACCTCGTGGCCGGCGACCGAGTCGGACTGCGCGCGCTCGTCCTCGTGATGCGGGAAGCGCAGGTCGATCCCGCCGGTGTGGATGTCGATCGTCGGCCCCAGGTGGCGCAGGCTCATCGCCGAGCACTCGACGTGCCAGCCGGGGAACCCGCGTCCCCACGGCGTGTCCCACACCAGCTCGCGGCCGGTCGGCGCGCCCTTCCACAGCGCCCAGTCGGCGTGGAACCGCTTGCCCTCCGTCAACGTCTCCGCGTCGGCCCGGTGCCCGGGGCGTAGGGCGTCGAGGCGGTTGCCCGAGATCTCGCCGTACGACGGGAAGGACCGGGCGTCGAACAGCACCGTCCCGTCGTCCAGCGCGTAGGCGTTGCCGCGATCGAGCAGCGCCTGCACCAGCTCGACCATGAGGTCGATCGACTCGCTGGCGCGCGGGTAGGCGTCGGCCGGGTGGATCCCGAGTGCCCGGCAGTCGCGGTGGAACTGCTCCTCGTAGTCGCGCGCGAGCTCCAGCGGTCCCTTGCCGGCGGCCCGGGCGGCGGCGAGCACCTTGTCCTCGCCGGACGGGTCGATGTCGGCGTCGTCGGCGAGGTGCCCGACGTCGGTGATGTTCTGCACGACCTGCACCGGCCAGCCGTGCAGCACGTCGGCGACGCGGGTGATGAGGTCGGTCAGCAGGAACGTCCGCAAGTTGCCGACGTGGGCGCTCCGGTAGACGGTCGGCCCGCACGCGTAGACCTTCAACAGCCCGGGCGTCGCCGGCCGGATCTCCTCGACCCGGCGGGTCCTGGTGTCGGTGAGCCTCACGCCGGCCGGTCCGGCCGCGTGCGGCGCGGCGGCGGGTCGGGCACCAGCCGGGCGGCGACCACCCGCTGCTCGCTGATTCGCAGCTCGCTGCCGTCGCGGCGGCGTACGACGAGCTCGCCGTCCGCCCACGACTCGAGCGTCCCGACGGCTTCACTCTGGCCGAGGCCGGGAATGACGTAGCGCAGCGAGATCCGGCGCCCGATGTCCTGCGGGGTCGGTCTGGCCACCCGTCGTCGCACCTCCTCCGTGCGGTCGCGATACTAGGCGTTATCTCCCGTCCAGGTGGGACGGCGGCTACTCCCCGGAAGGACCTAGAGGTGACCTACGTCATCGCCGAGCCTTGCGTCGACCTCAAGGACAAGGCGTGCATCGAAGAGTGCCCCGTCGACTGCATCTACGAGGGCAAGCGGATGCTCTACATCCACCCCGACGAGTGCGTCGACTGCGGTGCCTGCGAGCCGGTGTGCCCGGTGGAGGCCATCTTCTACGAGGACGACGTCCCGGCCCAGTGGAAGGACTACTACAAGGCCAACGTCGACTTCTTCGAGGACATGGGTTCGCCCGGTGGCGCGTCGAAGGTCGGCCTGATCGACAAGGACCACCCGCTGGTCGCCGCGCTGCCGCCGCAAGAGCACGACGAGTAGACCGCTGATGCTCCGGGTCGGCCCGCGCCCGGCGCTGCTGCGATGAGCGCGCCTGCCGGGGCCTCCCGGCTGCGGCCGGCAGCGCTGCCGGACTTCCCGTGGGACCGGCTGGTGCCCTACGCCTCGACGGCACGGGCCCATCGCGACGGCATCGTCGACCTCTCGGTCGGCACCCCGGTCGACCCGACGCCGCAGGTCGTCCAGGAGGCGCTGGCCGCCGCGGCCGACGCCCCCGGCTACCCGATGACCGCCGGCTCGCCCGAGCTGCGGGCGGCCGTCGTGGCGTGGTTGGCCCGGCGGTTCGGCGTACGCGATCTCGACCCCGCCGCCGTGCTGCCCGTCATCGGCACGAAGGAGCTGGTCGCCTGGCTGCCGACGCTGCTCGGCGCCTCGTCGGTCGGCTACCCCGGGCTGGCCTACCCGACCTACGACGTGGGCGCGCGGATCGCCGGGGCGGCCGGGCGATCGGTCGACGCGCTGTCGGCGCTCGGCCCCGACCGCGTCGACCTGCTCTGGATCAACTCGCCGTCCAACCCGACGGGCAAGGTGCTGCCGCCCGCGCACCTGCGCAAGGTCGTCGACTGGTGCCGGGAGCGGGGGACCGTGCTGGCGAGCGACGAGTGCTACGCCGACCTCTGGTACGACGGCGACGCGCCGGCCTCGGTCCTCTCGCCCGACGTGTGCGGGGGGTCGCACGACGGACTCCTCGCCGTCCACTCACTGTCGAAGCGGTCCAACCTGGCGGGCTACCGCGCCGGCTTCGTGGCCGGTGACCCGGTGCTGGTGGCGCGGCTGCTGGAGGTACGCAAGCACGCCGGCATGATCGTTCCCGCGCCAGTGCAGGCCGCGATGGTGGCCGCGTTGTCCGACGACGCTCACGTCGTGGACCAGCGGGGCCGTTACGCCGCCCGGCGCGCGGTGTTGCACGGCGCGCTCACCGGGGCCGGTTTCACGATCGACGCCTCCGAGGGCGGCCTCTACCTGTGGGCCACCCGCGCTGAGCCCTGCTACGACACGGTGGCCTGGCTTGCCGCGCGCGGGATCCTCGTTGCGCCGGGGGACTTCTACGGACCGGGCGGCGCCCAGCACGTCCGGGTCGCCCTGACCGCGACCGACGAGCGCATAGCCGCCGCAGCCGACCGCCTGACCGCCTGACCGCCCCACTGTCCGAGCGCTCCACTGTCCGAGCGCTCCACTGCCCGAGCGCTCCACTGCCCGAGCGCCCCACTCTTTCCGCGACTTGTCCGGCGGTAAGGGGGTTGAAAGGGCACTGTTCACCCCCTTACCGCCGGACAAGTGGGTGGGACGCGCCGGCCATAACGGGGCGCGTAGCGCGCACTGGGCGCCGTGAGCGCTAGGCCGTCCTCTGGTCGGCCCGAGCGAGGGCGCGCCGGATCCGGGCTGCCGTCACGGCCGGACGTCGTACGACGTCGTCCCACCCCCACCGGACGACCACGAGTCCCAGGTCCTCCAGCGCCTCCTGGCGGCGCTTCTCGTCGAGCAGTGCTGCCGGGTTGCTCCCGTCGTACTTCTTGGCGCCGTCGGCTTCGCCCACCACGCGTCCGTCCCAGAGGAAGTCGACCCGGTAGGCGCCGACCCGTTCTTGGAGCGAGGGCATCGGCAGATCTTGCTCGACGAACATGATGCGGGACAGCGACTCCAGCGCCGACTCGGCTGCGGCGTCCGCGAACGCCACTGCCGCCCGCGCCGTGACGATGCCGGGCCACCGGGTGCAGTCACGCACCACTGAGCTGAGCTCCGCGGCATCAGTGAGGCCTTGGTGCAAGGCCGAGTCGGCTGCCACGACCCCATCCCGGAAGCCGCGGCGCCGCGCGAGATCGATGACCGTGCGCGCCGGCGAGGTAACCCGCAGATCTCCCGCCCGGGTGACGTGTGCGGCCGGTAGCGCGGCGGGCCACACGGTCAGCCGCTTTGCGTAACAGTCCCCGCCTTGCGCGCGGGGCCTCGTCATGCGGATCCAACGAGGTTGCCGCCCCAGCAGGGCGATGCCGTGCAGGGTGGCGGCGGTCGCGTCGCTGACGACGGCGTCGGCGGCCACGAGGAGGCAGGCCGCCGCATCCACACTGACCGGTGGGACCTCGTCGTCGGCCGGCCACAGCTCGCAGGTCGTGTAGATCCCGCGGCGAAGCGCGCGCCACCGACTGGTGTCGAGCCGCTGCCGCACCTGGTCGAGGGTGTAGCCACAGCTTTCTGCATCGGCGCGGGTGAAGACACCGCCCTGCGCAGCGGCGCGAGCGGCCAGCTCCGGTGACATGCCGCCACGTTGCCTCGCGCGGCCCGCTTCCTGCCCGGGCAGTCCACAGGGGCCGGGTGCTCCACGTCTCTCACTTGTCCGCCCGTAGTGGGCCTCCGAGGGGGTGATCAGGCCCTCGAGCGCCGGACAAGTGGGAGGAGGGCGGCGGCCGGGTGGGCTCAACCGCGGCCGGTAGGGTGGCCACTCATGCAAGGAGGCACCTCCCAGACCCAGTCGCCGATCAGCGCCGAGATCGACAACCTCTGGGAGCGCCGTACGGCGCTCAGCCCGGCCGACGCCGACGCCCGCAAGATCGTTACCCAGGCTGTCGACCTGCTCGACACCGGCAAGGCCCGGGTCGCCCGGGTGCTCGACGAGGAGGTCGTCGTCGACGAGCGGGCCAAGCGGGCGATCCTGCTGGCGTTCAAGGTTCTCGACATGGTCGAGTCGACGGTGGGCGACTTCCGCTACCACGACCGGGTGCCGTTGAAGTCGGCGTACGACGGGGTCCGTGTGGTGCCCGGAGCGATCGCCCGCTGGGGCGCCTACCTCGCGCCGGGCGTGGTCCTCATGCCGAGCTTCGTCAACATGGGCGCATACGTCGACGAGGGGACCATGGTCGACACCTGGGCGACCGTCGGTTCGTGCGCGCAGATCGGCAAGCGGGTTCACCTGTCCGGCGGGGTCGGCATCGGTGGTGTGCTCGAGCCGCCTCAGGCCAAGCCCGTGGTCGTCGAGGACGACGCGTTCATCGGGTCACGGTCGATGGTCGTCAACGGCGCGCGGGTCCGCCGGGGCGCCGTCCTGGGCTCGGGCACCAACCTGACCGACACCACCCACGTCTACGACGTGCAGACCGGCGAGGAGCTGCCGCCGGGTGAGGTTCCGGCCTGGTCGGTGTGCGTGAGCGGCACGCGGCCGCGGGAGTTCCCCGGCGGGACGTTCGGCATGACGTGCGTGCTCGTGCTCCGCCGCCTGGAGGAGGGTGAGCGGCACGAGAAGATCCAGCTCAACGACGTGCTCCGCGAACACGGCATCTCCACGTGATCGATCGCCACGGGGGGCACGTCCACGGGGGTAGCCGGTGATCGACCTGCACATGTCGGCGATCGCGCTCACGGCGGCGCTCGTCGACATCCCTTCGGTCTCCGGTTCGGAGTCCCGGCTGGCCGACGAGGTCGAGACGGCCTTGCGTGAGTGCGACCACCTGACCGTGACCCGCGACGGCGACGCGGTCGTCGCGCGCACCACCCTCGGCCGCGACCGCCGGCTGCTGCTCGCCGGCCACCTCGACACCGTCCCGGTCGCCGACAACCTGCCGAGCCGCAGCGACGGCGACCGCATCTACGGCTGCGGCACGTCCGACATGAAGTCCGGGATCGCCGTCATGCTGCGCCTCGCCGCCGGCGTGGGCGACCCCAAGGACGACGTCACCTACGTCTTCTACGACCACGAGGAGACCGACGCCGCGAAGAACGGCCTCGGCCGCCTCACCAAGAACCACCGCGACTGGCTCGACGCCGACCTGGCCCTGCTGATGGAGCCCACCGCCAACCGGGTCGAGGCAGGCTGCCAGGGCACCCTGCGGGTCCTCGTCGCCGTACCCGGCCGCCGCGCCCACAGCGCCCGGTCGTGGCTCGGCGACAACGCGATCCACAAGGCCGGCGACGTGCTGACGCGCCTCGCGTCCTACGACGCCCGCCGGGTCGAGATCGACGGCTGTGAGTTCAGGGAGGGGCTCAACGCCGTCCGCATCGAGGGCGGCGTGTCCGGCAACGTCGTCCCCGACCGCGCGACGATCACCGTCAACTTCCGGTTCGCACCGGACCGCTCCGAGGCGGAGGCGCTCGCGCACGTGGGGGAGCTGCTCGCGCCCTACGAGTGCGTGCTGACCGACTCCGCGCCCGGCGCGCTGCCGGGTCTGGGCCATCCGGCGGTGGCCGACTTCGTGCGGCTGATCGGCGCGGAGCCGGTGGCGAAGCTGGGCTGGACCGACGTGGCGCGTTTCGCCTCCCTCGGCGTACCGGCACTGAACTTCGGGCCGGGTGACCCGAACCTCGCGCACAGCCGCGACGAGTACGTCGAGACCGGCCGGATCACCGAGTGCGAGCGGATGCTGCGCAGCTACCTCGGTGGCTGAGTGGCTCGGCGGGTCCCACCGGTGACGGTGCCGGCGCGGCGCTCAGGGGCCGAGCCGGGCGTGCCTGGGTAGCGTGCGAGCCGTGGATGCCCCGCCCCCGATCGATCCCGACCGGCTGCCCCCGGCGACCGAACGCCTCGAGCAGGACCGTGCGCCGGAGCGCGCCGCCCCGGCACCGGAGAAGCGGCGCGGCCCGGTCACCCTGCGCCGCGGCCAGGTGCAGCCGACGACCACCGACCAGCGGCTGCTGGACACCCGTGGCCCGTCGGACTGGGTGCACACGGACCCGTGGCGGGTCCTGCGGATCCAGTCGGAGTTCGTCGAGGGCTTCGGGATGCTGGCCGAGCTGCCGGCGGCGGTCAGCGTGTTCGGCTCGGCGCGCACCAAGCCCGGGCACCCCGACTACGAGTTGGCGGAGCGGCTGGGCGGGGCGCTGGCGCGGGCCGGCTACCCGGTGATTACCGGCGGCGGCCCGGGGATCATGGAGGCGGTCAACAAGGGCGCCCTGGAGGCCGGGGGCCTCTCGGTCGGGCTCGGTATCGAGCTGCCCTTCGAGCAGGGCATCAACGACTACGTCGACATCGGCATCCACTTCCGCTACTTCTTCGCCCGCAAGACGATGTTCGTGAAGTACGCGATCGGCTTCTGCGTGCTGCCCGGCGGCTTCGGCACGATGGACGAGCTCTTCGAGGCGCTCACGCTGGTCCAGACGAAGAAGGTCACGTCGTTCCCGGTGGTGCTTCTCGGCACGTCCTACTGGGGCGGGCTGGTCGAGTGGCTGCGGCAGTCGATGCTGACCACCGAGAAGGTCGCCCGCGAGGACCTCGACCTGATCACGCTGACGGACGACCCCGACGAGGCGGTGCGGGTGATCCGGAAGGCCGAGCGCGAGCACCCGTCGGCGAGGTCCTGAGTGGCGTCGATCTGTGTGTTCTGCGCCTCCAGCGAGGCGATCCCGCACCGCTACATCGAGCTCGCCGCGCAGGTCGGCACCGAGCTGGCCCGCCGCGGGCACTCGCTCGTGACCGGGGGCGGCTCGGTCTCGTGCATGGGTGCGGTGGCCCGGGCCGCCCGGGCCGGCGGGGCGCGCACGGTCGGTGTGATCCCCCGGGCGCTGCTCGACAAGGAGGTCGCCGACCACGAGAGCGACGAGCTCGTGATCTCCGAGGACATGCGCCGCCGCAAGGGGGAGATGGACCGCCGGTCCGACGCCTTTCTCACCTTGCCGGGCGGGATCGGCACGCTGGAGGAGCTCACCGAGGTCTGGGTGGCCCACACGCTGCGCATGCACGTCAAGCCGGTCGTCGTGCTCGATCCCGACGGGCTGTTCGACCCGTTGCGCGAGCAGGTGACCCGGCTGGTCGACCTGGGCTTCGCGCGGGCCTCGGTCTGGGGCGCCGTGTCGTGGGTCCACTCGGTCGACGACGCGTTCGCCGCACTCGAGGGGCCGGCGCCCACGCTGCCGCCCGCGCCGGCCGAGATCCTCGAGGCCGAGCCCTGAGGCTCAGGCGAGGCCACGGCGGTTCAGCGCCGGCTCCCGGTCGCCCTTGATGGTCGCGACCATGTCGAGACACTGCTTGGTGGCCACCACGTCGTGGGCCCGGAAGATCCGCGCCCCGAGCCACGCGCTCACCGCGGTGGTCGCGAGCGTGCCGGTCAGCCGCTCATCGACCGGCAGGTCGAGCGTCTCGCCCACGAAGTCCTTGCGCGACAGCGCGACCAACACCGGCCAGCCGGTCGCCACCAGCTCGTCGAGGCGACGTGTCACGAGCAGCGAGTGGCGGGTGTTCTTCCCGAAGTCGTGACCCGGGTCGATGATCACCGCGTCCGGCCGGACCCCCGCTGCCACCGCCCGCTCGGCCATCGCGGTCAGCGTCGCGACCACGTCGGCGACGACGTCGGCGTACGCCGCGCGATGTGGGTCGGTCCGCGGCGGCAGGTGCCCGGCGTGCGTGCAGACCAGTCCGACGCCCGCGGCGGCCACGACCGCCGGCAGCTCCGGGTCGGGACCTTCCCACGCGTCGTTGATCAGGTCGGCGCCGGCCTCGATGCAGGCCGAGGCCACCGACGCCCGCCAGGTGTCGACGCTGATCACGACGTCGGGGTGGGCGGCCCGCACCGCGGCGACGACGTCGACGACCCGGGCGATCTCCTCGGCAACGCCGACCTCCGCGCCCTGGCCGGCCTTCACCCCGCCGATGTCCACGATGCCCGCGCCGGCGGCGACCGCCCGTGACGCCGCCTCGACGGCGGCCCCGAGCGCGAACGTCGCTCCCTTGTCGAAGAAGGAGTCCGGCGTGCGGTTGACGATCGCCATCACGACCGGCTCGCGGACGGCGAACTCGCGGCGCCCGAGCCGCAGCGGCCCGGGAGAGCGGCCGCGGTCACCGGGCCCGATCTCGCCGACCGGGTCGGGCGGCTCGGGCCGCATCGCCTGCTCGGACGGTTCGTGCATGACACCATCGAAGCGTGCTCGCGGTCGGGATCCTCGTGGCGGTCCTCGTCGTGGGTGCCATCGTCGTGGTGGCGGTCGGCCGCGGCGACGTGATGGCCGACGCGCCGCCCGACCGGCCCGACCCGGGGCTGCCCGACCACCGGCCGATCGCCGCGGCCGACCTGCCCCGGCTGCGCTTCTCGATGGGCCTGCGCGGCTACCGCATGAACGAGGTCGACGCCGCGCTCGAGCGCATCGGCTCCGCGATGGCCGGCCTCGAGCAGGAGGTCGCCGAGCTGCGGGTCCTCGCCCGGCGCACGCCTCCCGCCAAGCCGCCGACCCCGTGAGCCTCGTCGACGGGCGCTGCCCGTGGGCGACCACCCCCGACTACGTCGTCTACCACGACGAGGAGTGGGGCCGGCCGCTGCACGGCGACGACGCGATGTTCGAACGGCTCGCGCTCGAGGCGTTCCAGTCCGGGTTGTCGTGGCTGACGATCCTGCGCAAGCGGCCGGCCTTCCGGGCGGCGTTCGACGGCTTCTCGATCGCGAAGGTCGCGGCGTACGACGACTCCGACACGGCCCGCCTGCTGGCCGACGCCGGCATCATCCGCAACCGGGCGAAGATCGAGGCGGCGATCGCCAACGCGCGGGTCGCGGCCGAGCAGCCGGAGGGGTTGTCGGCCCTGCTCTGGTCGTTCGCGCCGACAGGCCGCCAGGCGGTGCGGCGTACGGTCGCCGACATCCCCGCCGTGAGCGCCGAGTCGACGGCGATGGCGAAGGAGCTCAAGCGGCGCGGATTCCGGTTCGTCGGGCCGACGACCGCCTACGCGCTCATGCAGGCGACCGGCATGGTCAACGACCACCTCGCGGGGTGCGTCGCCCGCTGAGGCGATCGCCGGTCGGCTCGCCGGTTGCGTCGCCGGCTGGCGACCGGTTGCGCGCCCTACCCTCGACCGGTGAGCGTGCCCGCCCCCCAGCCGGAGGTCGACTCGGCGACCCCGCCGGCCCCGACGCCGGCACGGCCGTCGCGGCGCGACACGCTCCTGACCCTCGGCCGGCGGCTCTACGCGGTCGCGATGGTCGGCCTGCTGATCTTCGTGCTGGTCGACAAGCGCGACGACCTGGTGCGGGTGGCGAGCGGCGCGCGGCCGTGGGTGCTGGTCGCGGTGTGCGTGACGACGTTCGGGCAGCTCGCGATCTCGAGCGCGTTCTGGTCGAGCGCGCTGCGCGGGTGGGGCTCGCCGGTCGGCTGGCCGGCCTGCTTCGACGCCACGCTCGCCAGCGCACCGACCCGCTACCTGCCGGGCGGCATCTGGTACGCCGTCGGCCGCGTGGCCATCCTCCGCCGGCGCGGCGCCCGCACCTCGACCCTCAGCGCGGTCGCCGCGCTGGAGATGGTGCTCGTGCCGGTCGTCGGCTTCGCGCTCGGCGGGCTGATGGTCGCGGCCGCGGCGGGCGACGCTCCACTGACCGCGCCCGGGCTGATCGCGGCGGTCGTGGTCCTGGCGGCGGTCAGCTCGCCGCCGGCGGTCAACCTCGCGCTGCGGCTGCTCGCCCGCTGGCGTGGCACGACCCACGAGCCGCTGACCTGGGCGCTGCACCTGCGGCTGGTCGGCTGGACGGTCGCGGTGTGGATCTTCCAGGCGTTCAACTTCGCGCTCTACCTGATCGCGTTCCCCAACGTGCACGTCGGCGGGCCGGTCGAGGTCGCGGGCGCCTACATGATCGCCTGGGGGGTGGGCTGGCTGGCGATCTTCGCGCCGCAGGGGCTCGGCGTGTTCGAGGCCACGCTGACCACGATCCTGGTCGGCCACACCGCGGCCGGGCTGGCGCTGGTCGTGGGCGGCTACCGGGCGGTGATCGCCGTACGCGACGCCATCGGCTACGCCGGCGCGCTGCTCGCGCGCCGCGTGCACCCCCTGCCGGAACCCTCGTGATCACCGAAAACCCTTCGGCGAGCGACCGAGCGGCTGCCCGGATGATGGGGCAACCCGTGCGAGCATGGCTCACGCCATGAGCCAGCCGTCTCGCGCCGCCTTCCGCTGGCGCGATCTCGTCGTCGGGGTGCCGCTGGCGGTGTGGCTGGTGACGGTCACGTTCGGGGCGGTGCTCGCCGCGTGGACCGTGCTGACCCCGGCCTACCAGGCGCCTGACGAGCCCAACCACGTCGACCGCGTGATCGCCACCGCGCACGGGCACGTGCTGATCCCGCCGAAGAGCCGGCACACCGGCATCGGGATCGTGCGTTCCGAACACGTCGCCGGCGTCCCGAGCTGCTGCCCTCCGCCGGCCGGTCAGCCGCTCGAGCTCGACGAGGCCCCGCCCCACGACCGGCGGCCGAGCATCGCCTCGCTCGGCGGCGGCGCCCAGCAGCCGGGCACCGACGTCAACCAGATCACCGCCCACCCGCCGCTCTACTACCTGTGGGAAGGTGCGATCGCCAAGGCGCTGCCCGACTCCTGGCCCTACGACAAGACGCTGGAGGGGCTGCGGTTCGCGAGCCTGCTGCTGGTGGTTCCGCTGCCCCTGCTGACCTACGCCGCCGCGCGCCGGCTCGCCGGTCCCGGCCCGGTCCCCGTCACGGCGGCGGTCCTGCCCCTGGCCATCCCGATGCTCGGCCACCTCGGCGCGTCGGTCACGAACGACTCGCTGCTCGTCCTGCTCGGCGGGCTGCTGACCGTGCTCACGGCCTACGTCGCCACCGGCGACACCTCGCGGCGTACCGCCGCCTGGACCGGGGTGGTGCTGGCGGCTGCTCTGCTGACCAAGGCGTTCGGCTTCATCGGGTTCTTCGGGGTGGCCATGGCCTACGCCGTCGCCTGGGCGCGTGCACTGCGGGCCCGGAAGCCCGAAGCCGCGCCGCCCGGCCCGGCGGCACGGGCGCGTGCGGCGCTCGCGGGCACCGGCCGGCACGCGGCCGAGCGGGTCTCCGGGCGGGTCGGGCTCGCCGGGCGCAGCCCGCTCGTCGGGCGGGCACCGCTCGGTGGCGCGATCATCGCGATCGGGCTCGGCGTGCTGGGCGGCGGGTGGTACTGGGCGCGCAACGCCGTCGTCTACGGCGCCGTGCAGCCCGACGGGGGCGCCTACGTCCCGCCGCCGGCGCCGCCGAGCTGGCACCCGAGCTTCTGGGGCTACTTCTTCCACGGCTACCCGTCGCGGCTGATGACGAGCTTCTTCGGCAACTTCGGCTGGCTGGCCGACCCGCTCCCCGGGGCCGTCGTGGCCGCGTCGGTGGCGGTGCTCCTGCTCGGGATAACCCTCTCGTTCAGGTTCAGACCTACGCGTGAACGGCCCTGGTCCTGGGCCGACGTGGCCGTGGTCGTGCTGCCGGCGTTCCTGCTCTTCTGGTCGGTCGGCTGGCAGGGCTGGCAGGGCTGGCGGCTGCGCGAGTCGATCGGGGCGGACCAGGGCCGCTACCTCTACTTCGGGTTGGCCGGCCTGCTGGTCGCCGTGGCGCTCGGCCTGTCGCGGCTGCCGCGGCCGGCCCGCCGGTGGGTGCCGCTGGGTGCGTACGCCGTGGCGGCGGCCTACCAGGCGTACGCCGCGCTCGACGTGCTCGACTTCTTCTGGGGGCCGCGGGCCAGCGACCTGGCCTACCAGATCCGCAACGCGGTCGCCTGGTCGGTGTGGAGCGGCTCCGAGCTCGCCGCTCTGGCCGGGCTGGCCACGGTGGTCGCGCTCTTCACGGCGTTCGCGCTCTGCCTTCCGGGCGAGCGGCCGGCGGGGCCACCGCGTCTTCATGATCGTGGGCGGTTGAGCCAGGCCCTGTCCGTCACGAGCCGCTCGTGATCACGCGAGGGCCACGCAATCGGCCGGCGGCTGACGGGCTCCACGTGTTCCTGGGCACCCAGGCCGAGATCATCAAGACCGCGCCGCTGATGCGGCTCATGGACGCCCGGGGGGTGCCCTATCGGTTCATCGAGGCCGGGCAGCACGGCGCGCTGTCCGGCGAGCTGCGCGCCGAGCTCGGCGTACGCGCCCCCGACTTCAGCCTCGGCCACGGCACCGACGCGCAGACGATTCCGCAGGCGCTGCGCTGGGCGACCGGGCTCGTGGCCCAGCTGCCGGCCGGGGCGAGGCTGCGGCGTGAGGTCTTCGGTGGGCGCGGCGGCATCTGCGTCGTCCACGGCGACACCCCGTCGACGCTGCTCTCGACGCTCATGGCCCGCCGGGCCGGGCTGCGGGTCGCGCACATCGAGGCGGGGCTGCGCTCGCACCGGCTGCTGCACCCGTTCCCCGAGGAGATGATCCGGCTCGCGGTCATGCGCCTCGCCAACCTGCTGTTCGCGCCCGACGACGTGACCGTCGCCAACCTGACCGCGCTGCGCGTCCGCGGCGAGATCGTCCCGATCGGCGCCAACACGATGGTCGAGGCGCTGCGCTTCGCCGCGGGAGACACCGCCGTCGAGGGCGACGGTCCGGTGATCGTGACCCTGCACCGGGTCGAGAACCTCCACCAGCGCCGCCGCGTCGACCAGCTCGTCGAGGTCGTCGGCAAGATCGCGGCCGAGCGGCCGCTGATCTGGTTCCTGCACGGCCCGACCCGCCAGGCGTTCGCCCGCTACGGAGTCGACCTCAAGTTGAGGTCGATGGGCATCGACGCCCGACCGCTGGCGTCGCACGGGGAGTTCGCGAAGCTCCTGTGCCGCGCGCCGTACGTCATCACCGACGGCGGCAGCATGCAGGAGGAGTGCGCGGCGCTCGGCGTGCCGGTGCTGCTCTGGCGGCTCGAGACCGAGCGCACCGACGGGCTGGGCGCCAATGTGGTCGTCTCCCGCTACGACCCGGCGACCGTCGCGGCGTTCCTGGCCGACCCGCAGCGCTGGCGCCGGGAGCCCGCGCCGATGACCGCGAAGCCCTCGGAGCGGATCCTCGACGTGCTGCTCGACCGCCTCGCCGCACCGGCCCCGTGACATCGGCCTCGTCAGCCGGGGCGCGCAGGCGCGTCAGCCTGGCTGGTCCGCCCCCATTCCGCGACTTGTCCGGCGTTGAGGGGGTCCCAGAGGCCCTTTCAGGCCCCTTGCTGGCGGACAAGTGCGGAAGATCGGATCCCCGGACGTCGGGGAGATCGGATCGCCGGACGTCGGGGAGGTCGGCTCAGTCGGCGAGATCGGCTCAGCCGGCGGGATCGGCCTCGTGAGCGGGCCGCGGGTGCTTGTCGCGGCCTGGGTGGGCTCGACCAACCTCGGCGACGAGCTCGTGTTCGCTGGGCTCACCCGCCTGCTGCGCGAGCGGGGCGCCGAGATCACCGCGCTGAGCGTCGACCCCGAAGGCACCAGAGCGAGCCACGGCGTCGAGGCCGTCTCTGCGCACGACCCGCGGGCGGTCTGGGCGGCGGTCGGCCGCGCTGACGCGGTCGTCCTCGGCGGCGGGGGCCTGCTGCAGGACGAGACCAGCCCGTTCAACCTGCCCTACCACCTGATGCGGGTGGCCCTGGCGCGCGCGCGACGCACCCCCTACGCCGGGGTGGGCCTCGGCGCCGGCCGCCTGACCACCCGAACCGGCCAGGCCATGGTCCGCGCCGCGATGCGCCACGCCGTCGCCGTGAGCGTGCGCGACGAGGACTCGGCGGACCTGCTGGAGAGCATCGGCCTACGCCGACCCGCGGTCGCCGCCGACCTCGCGTTCGCCCTTCCGTCGCCGGACGTCGCGGCGCGGGACCGGCTGGTGGTCTGCCTGCGTCCGTGGGCCGGCAAGCGGGGCGTCAAGCCCGCCGCGTGGGCCGCCCCCCACACGCCGAGCGAGTGGCTCGACGGCACGGCCTGCGCGCTCGACGAGGCCGCCCGGAGAACGGGCCTCGCGCCCCACTTCGTGGCGCTGCAGGCCGACTGGGACGGCCCGCTGCACGAGCAGGTGGCCACCCGGATGAGCAGCGAGGCCACCTTCGCCACCCCGGCGGTGCACGAGGTCACCAGTGAGATCGCCACGGGTCGATTCGTCGTCTCCACCCGGTTCCACGGCGGTGTCGCGGCGGCGCTCGCCGGCCGGCCCGCGGTGCTGATCGGCTACTCCCCGAAGGTCGAGAGCCTGGCCCGCGACCTCGGCGACGGCGCCCGGCTGCTGCCCTGGACCCCGCAAGGCCCTGAGGGGCTCAGCGAGGCCATCGGGCAGCTCAGCGAGTCCGGCGTACGAGCCGCCGCCGACCGGCTGCGGCGGCGACAGGCCGGCAACGCGGCAGCCGTGGATGCGCTGCTCGAGCGGGTATCCTCGCCGCGATGACCGACACCGCGGCCCGAGTGGCGGTCCTCGTCCCCTGCCGCGACGAGGCCGCGACCGTCGCGCAGGTCGTCTTCGACTTCCAGCACGCGCTGCCGGGTGCGGTCGTCTACGTCTACGACAACGCCTCGGCCGACGACACCGGCGCCCGGGCGAAGGCGGCCGGCGCCGTCGTACGCCGCGAGATGCGCCCCGGCAAGGGCACGGTCGTGCGCCGGATGTTCGCCGACATCGACGCCGACATCTACGTGCTGGTCGACGGCGACGGCACCTACGACGCCGACGCCGCGCCGGGCATGATCCGGATGCTGGTCGAGGACCAGCTCGACATGGTCGTCGGCGTACGACGGGAGAGCGAGGAGGACGCCTACCGCAACGGCCACCGGCTGGGCAACGCGTTCTTCAGCCGGCTCCTGCGGATGCTGTTCGGCGGGGTGTTCGCCGACGTGTTCAGCGGCTACCGGGTGATGAGCCGGCGGCTGGTCAAGTCCTTCCCGGTCGCGTCGGGCGGTTTCGAGATCGAGACCGAGCTGACGGCGCACGCGCTCGACGTGCGGGCGGCGTGCGCGGAGATGCCCACGGTCTACCGCTCGCGGCCGGAGGGCTCGGAGAGCAAGCTGCGCACGTGGCGCGACGGCTGGCGGATCATGATGGCCGCGGTCGTCTTCTACAAGGAGCTTCGGCCGTTCCGGTTCTTCGGGCTGGTGGCGATGCTGCTGACCGCGCTGGCGATCGCGCTCGGCGTCCCGGTGATCGCGGAGTTCGTGCGCACGGGGCTGGTGCCGCAGATGCCGACCGCGATCCTCGCCGCGGCGATCCAGGTCGCGGCCGTGGTCGCCGGCACCTCGGGCGTGGTGCTCGACTCGATCGGCCGCGGCCGCCGCGAGACGAAGCTGCTGACCTACCTCTCGCTGCCCAGCGCGGCCGACCTGGTCGTGCCGGGGGTCAGCGAGCGGCCGGCGAACCTGAAGGTCGCCGGCGGTTCCGGCGGCTCCTGACCCGCGTCGCGCACACCTGATCTCCTGGCTGCACAAAGTGTTGATCGACTGTCCGGTTTGCCCCGTTTCAGACGCTCAGCCGGCAACCACAACTGCAACCAGAAGATCGTTGTGGAGGTCTCGGGATCGCTGGGTCAGTCGGCCAGCAGGGCGACGAGACGCGCACGATCTGCTGGTGCTGGTGGGTAGGGCTGGGCGACATCACGAACCGGCCGTCGATGTACTCGCCACGGGCCTCCCCGCCGAGGCTCTCGTAGTCGGCCCAGGACAGCGGGCGCCCCACCGGAGCCTGCGCGGAGATCACCGCCGCCTCCTCTGCGGTCGACGGCCAGCGTACGACGGAAGCGCGAACAACTCCGGTGGTAACGGATCGGTCACGGAAGCGAACCGATCGTGTGTAACGGGCGTCTCACCCGGGTAGCGGGGGCTTCGAGATCGCCGCAAACCGGACGATAAGGTAGCAACAGCAGGCCTTGCGCCTGGTGAGCGGCTCTCGGTAGCGTCCGCCAGTGGCGGTGTGGATCTACGACACGCCGTTGCCAGCGGATGCCACTGAGGGTGGGGGACGCGTCGTGGACGCTAAGGTCACGATCTCGGGCGGTAGGTGGCGTTTGTGCGCGGCTTACCGTTCAGCAAGATCACCCTGATTCGAGGAACTCTCTCGTGGTCGGGTGAAACGATCGGACGGTCGGCCGCGATGTACGGGCTGGATCCGGAGCAGCCCATGCGTTGCGGCTGTGGTGGGTGTCCTGCCGCCGGACGGTCATTTGCAAGGCACGAGCACGAAAGACGTGCTCGACGGTAAAGGTCTTAGGAGGCCTTCGTATGACAGGAGCCAGCCGGCCCTCTGTGAGGGTAGGCAAGCGGACGCTGGCGGCGTTCGCAGCGGGCTCGATCGCCGTCCCCCTCAGCTTCGGCTTGATGGGTGGCACCGCGTTCGCAGCCGCGCAAGGCAGCAGCACGCCGCCTGCGCC
>DASSKL010000087.1 GCA_035690485.1 Mycobacteriales bacterium
GTACGGCGGCAGGTAGGCGTTGGTGTGCAGGCCCTGGATCAGCTGGTTGCCCTGGACCGTCGCCCCACCCTTCTTGGCGAACGCCTCGAGCAGGCCGGACAGCGTCACCGGGTCGGAGCCGACGTTGCTGACGTAGATCTCCGGGTTCCAGCCGGCCTTGAGCATGTTCAGCTTCAGCAGCGCGGTGAACGCCGGGATCGAGAAGGAGACGACGACGTCGGCGCCCTTGCTCTTCATCTGCGACACCTGCGACGTCAGGTCGGTGTTGGACGTCGTGTAGGTGGTGCGGGCGACGACCTGGCTGGCCGGGATGTACTTGTCGAGGCCCTCCACGCCGTCCTTGCCGAAGTCGTCGTTCTGGTAGAAGTACGCGATCTTCTTGCCCTTGAGGTTGTCGGCGATGTACTTGCCCATCACCGCGCCCTCGACGGTGTACTCCGGCTGGAAGCCGAACGTGTAGGGGTGCTGCTTGGGTTCGTTCCAGCACTTGCAGCCGGAGGCCACGAACAGGTCCGGCACCTTCTGCTGGTTGAGGAAGTCGACGACCTTCTCGTGGGTCGGCGTGCCCAGACCGTTGAAGATCGCGAAGACGTTGTCCTGGAGGACCAGCTCACGCACCACGCTGACGGTGTTGGTGGGGTTGTAGCCGTCGTCGAGGTACTTGTAGATGATCTTGCGGCCGTTGATGCCGCCGTTCTTGTTGATGTAGTCGAACATCGCCTTCGCGGAGGGGGCGATCTCGCTGTAGCCGGGAGCGGCCGGCCCGGTGAGCGGCTGGTGGCTGCCGATCGTGATCGTCGTCGCGGTCACGCCCGGCACGTTGCCGCCGGCGTTGTTGTTGTTGTTGCCGGACTTGGAGCCACTGCCGCCACTGCTGCCGCCGCAGGCTGCCGCGCCCAGCATGAGCGCGAGCAGGCCGGCGGCCATGCGAAACGCGGTCTTGCGCATGGAACCTCCCGGTTCGTCGGGCGGGGTGCCCGTCGCCGAGGAACCTATCGACGCCCGAGTGACGTCTGCCACATCCGGCGCGGAATCGTTGCGTGCGCGTTATCCGCCGTGCCTGGCGGTGCGCGGGCCCCGTCGGCGGACGAGGCCGGTCACGAGCGACAGCAGGCGACGCAGCGCCCCTTGCAGGCCCTGCGGGAAGACGAGCATGGCGATGATCAGCACGGCGCCGTAGATCGCGATCGGGATGTTGGCGCGGATGTTGCTGCCCAGGTTGTGCGACGCGCCGAAGTTGTCGGCCCAGGTCGGCAGGAACACCAGCACCAGCGAGCCGTAGACCGCGCCGGCGAGGCTGCCGAGCCCACCGATGATCACCGCCGTCAGCAGCGAGATCGACAGCACCAGCGTGAACGCGCCCGGGGCCGCGAGCCCGGTGACCAGCGCCAGCAGGCCACCGCCGAGGCCCGCGCACGCGGCGCTGACGATGAACGCGGTGATCTGCACGCGGGCGATGTTCAGGCCGCACAGCTGGGCGGCGACCTCGTCGTCGCGGACGGCCCGGAAGTTGCGGCCGACCCGGCTGCGGGTCAGGTTGGCCAGGAAGAACAGCACGAGCAGCGCGGAGATCAGGCTGATCCAGGCCAGCCACTCGAGCGGGTTGATGTGGTTGGCCAGGCCGCCGGGCGGGTTGGGCGTGGGAAAGCTCAGCCCGGTGTCGGCGCTGAGGAACCCCTCGGCCTTGTTCCAGTTGGTGATGGCCGGCAGCCCAACGGCGAAGGCCAGCGTGGCGCCGGCGAGATAGGGGCCCCGCAGGCGCGCGGCGGTCGCGCCGACCACGACGCCGACCAGGGCGGAGATCACGACCGCGGCCACGAGCGTCTCGGCGGTGCCCCACCCCTGCTTGATGCTGAGCAGCGCGACCGTGTAGGCGCCGACCATCATGAAGGCACCGTGGCCGAGCGAGATCTGGCCGTTGAGCCCGACGAGCACGGTGAGGCCGCCGACCGCGCAGATGTAGTAGCCGACGTTGGCGACCTGGCTGTTGCGGAACGGTCCGACGGACTCGGTCACCCAGTACGACAGCGCCAGCCCGACGATCAGGCCGAGCACGTGCCAGAGCAAGGTGTGCTCCCGGGCCCAGGCCCAGCTGCGCGGAAGCTGCGCGCTGGCGGAGATCCTCGGGCCGCGCCGGTGCGCGGGGGCGACCACGTCACCTTCGGTGCGCGGGCCGGCCACGTCGCCCACCTGCTCGCCGACGCCGTTCTCGTTGTCCGTCGTCATCTGCGGCTCAGACCTTCCGCGCAGCGGTGCGGGTGAACAGGCCCTCGGGTCGGGCCATGAGCACGACGATCAGGGCGGCCAGCGCGCCGAGCCCGACCAGGCTGTTGTCGACGTAGCCCGACAGGTAGCTCAGCGTCAGTCCGAGGATGAGACCGCCGACGACCGACCCGACCGGGCTGTCGAGCCCGCCGATGACCGCGGCGGTGAAGCCGTAGACCAGGAACGGGTCGAACTGGTACGGACCCAGGAAGACCTGGGGGGCGATGAGCACGCCGGCGAGCGCACCGGCGACGGCGGCCAGGCCCCAGCCAAGGGTGAGCATCCATCCGACCCGTACGCCGAGCATGCGCGCCACCTCGGGCTCGAACGCCGAGGCGCGCATCTGCAGCCCCAGCGTCGTGCCACGGAAGAGCAGCAGCAGCACGAGGGCGAGGCCGAGGATCGACAGCACGATGAACAGGTCGGTGGAGGTGAACAGCAGCCGCTGCCCGTCAAGCACGTAGCCGCGGATGCCGAACGCCGGCGGGAACGACTCCGGCGTGACGCCGAAGAGCATGCCCGCGCCGGCCTGGATGAGGATGAGCAGGCCCAGCGTCACGATGACCGCGTTGAGAGGCGGTTTGTTCTCCACCGGGCGCACGATCACCAGCTCGACGAACGCGCCGAAGGCGAACCCGCAGGCGAGCGCGGCGACGAAGCCCCACCAGTAGCTGCCGGTCTGGTCGATGACGGCCTTCGCGACGAACGTCGTGAACATCAGCATCGCGCCCTGCGCGAAGTTGATGATCCGGGTCGCTCGCCAGATCAGCACCAGCGCCAGCGCGACGGCGGCGTAGATCATGCCGTTGCTGATGCCGGTGAGCGTCAGGTTGACGAACTGCATCCGGGTCCTCCGCGGGAGTCAGAAGCCGAGGTAGGCGTGTCGCAGCTGCTCGTCGCCCTCGAGCTCGCTCGCGCGGGCGGCGACGGCGACGCGGCCGAGGTTGAGGACGACGGCGTGGTCTGCGACGGCGAGCGCGCTGCGGGCGTTCTGCTCGACCAGCAGCACGGTGAGCCCGTCGCGGTCGCGCAGCTCGCCGAGCTGGCTCATGATCTGGGCAGTGATCCGGGGCGCGAGCCCGAGCGACGGCTCGTCGAGCAGCAGCAGCTGCGGCCGGCTCATCAGGGCCCGGCCGATGACGAGCATCTGGCGCTCGCCGCCGGACAGCGTGGACGCGGTGCGCTTCCGCCGATCGGCCAGCGCGGGGAACATGTCGTACATCCGAGCGAGGTCGTCGTTCATGTCGCTGCGCTTGCCGCGCCAGAGCGCCCCGAGGCGGAGGTTCTCCTCCACCGTCAGCTCGGCGATGACGCCGCGACCTTCGGGGACGTGGGCGATGCCCTGGCGCACGACGTTCTCGGGCTTGAGGCCGGAGATCTGCTGGCCGCCGTAGGTGATCGTGCCGGCCTTCGGCCGCACCAGGCCGTTGATCGAGCGCAGCAGCGTGGTCTTGCCCGCGCCGTTGGCACCCAGCACGGCCGTGATGTGACCGGCCGGCACGTCGATGTCGACGTGGTCGAGCGCGCGCACCGCGCCGTAGGTCGCCAGCAGGCCGCGGATCTGCAGGCCCGAGGTCGCCGGCGCCGGCTCGGCAGGGGCGGGCGCGGCGGGCTCAGCCATGGTGAGCCTCCGAGCCCGGGACCTCGGACTCCGAGCCAGGCACTTCGGCCTCGTCGATCAGCGACTCCTCCTCGTTCTCCACGCCGAGGTAGGCCTCCAGCACCCGCGGGTCGGCACGCACCTCGCTCGGCGTGCCGGTGGCGATCACGGCGCCGAAGTCGAGCACGGTGATGCGGTCGCAGACCTGCATGACCAGGTCCATGTGGTGCTCCACGAGCATGACCGCCATTCGGTCGCGCAGACCCCGGATGAGGGTGCCGAGATCGCTCATCTCGTCGGCGGACAGGCCGGACGCGGGCTCGTCGAGCAGCAGCAGGTCCGGCTCGGCGATCAGCGCGCGCGCCAGCGCGACCCGCTTCTGCACGCCGTAGGGCAGCTCGCCGGGGACCCGCCCGGCGGCGTCCGGGATCTCGAGGTCCGCCAAGACCTGCTGCGCGCGCTCACGCAGCCGCCGCTCGTCGCGGTCGGACCGCGGCAGGGCCAGCAGCCCGGACCAGAATCCGGCCCGGGCATGCCGGGTCGCTCCGACCATGACGTTCTCGAGCGCGGTCATGTGCGGGAAGAGCCCGAGCCCCTGCAGGGTGCGGGCGATGCCCAGCGACGCCAGGTCGTGCGGGTGGTGACGGCCGAGCGTGCTGTCACGCCAGCGCAGGTTGCCGGAGTCGGGGCGGATGAAGCCGCAGATGACGTTGAACAGCGTCGTCTTGCCGGCGCCGTTCGGGCCGATGATGCCGAGCACCTCGCCCGGAGCCACGGTGGCCGACACCGCGTCGAGAGCCACCAGACCGCCGAAACGGACCGAGACTTCGACCACCTCGAGCAGCGGTGCGGTCGGCGCGGCCGCAGGTGCCGCGGAAGGTGCCGTCACGAGCCCACCTCACGGGGATCGGGTCAGGATCAG
>DASSKL010000088.1 GCA_035690485.1 Mycobacteriales bacterium
CCGATGATGACCGCTCCGTTGGTGGCGTCCATCCCGGTCACGCTCGGCGTGCCCGGGATCGCGAACACGGGCGTGAAGCTCGTCGGCGTGCAGGACGCGACGCTGATGCCCTCGCCGTTCTGCGCGGCGACCAGCAACGTCCCGTCGGGCCGGTAGGCCACCTGCTGCGGCAGGCCGTTCTGCGACTCGGCACCGCACCACGGCGCACCGTCGTTGATGCTCTTCAGGCTGGCCGGCCACACCTGCACGCCGGCCTGGTTGCCGGTGCGCAGCACGCCCGCGAACGACGTGCCGTCAGGAGTCCAGACCGGGTTGCCGACGACCATCGGTGGCATCGGCGTCTGCGGCGTCTGGTGTGAAGCGCCGGTGGCGAGTTCGCGCACCATGACGCTCTGCATGCCCGACTGCGCGCAGGGCTGGAGAGTCAACGCGACCCGCGTCACGTCGGGGCTCACGCCGTAGCCGCCGATCGTCGCCTGGTTCGGCGCGAAGACGGTCACCGGTGTGCCGCCCGCCGCCGGAATTCGCATGAGGGCGTTGCCGCAGGACCCGGTGCCGCGCAGGAAGTAGACGGAGGAGCCGACGACCTGCGGGTCGGAGTCGCCGCCGCCGGGCTGCCGGGTCGTGAGGGTGCGCGCGAGCGACCCGTCCTTGGACGACAGCGCCACGATCTGCCCGTCGCGCGCCGCGAAGAACGTCGACGGGTACGCCGACCCGGCCGGCTGCGACGTTGCGCTGCCCAGCCGGGTGACCGCGACGTGCGCGGGTGCGCCGTCGAGGGCCGACGGGGTCCAGGCGACGACCGCGCCGCTCGTGGGGAGCGATCCGGTCAGCGTCGCCTGCCACGGCGTGTTCTGCCCGCCGCCGGGGAGGCTCGTCTGCGCTGTCGGCGTGGCCGAACCTGTCGTGCGCAGGACGACGTGGATGACCTCGTCGACGCCGGTGATGTGGCCGTTGACCGCGACGCCCTGTGCGGTGCCGCTCACCTGGTCGATGCGCAACGTGTCGGAGGTGGCGCCGTCGACGTACCACTTGCCGTCGGTTGTCACGAGGTGCACGGTCGTCGCGGGCACCAGCTTGCGGCTCTCCGACGGCAGCACCCGGCCGACGCTCACCGATGCGTCAGTCGACCGGACGTCCTTCGAGACGACGGTGTCGAGCTGCGGCATCTGCAGGAAGTCGGACATGAAGTGCAGCGCGGTCTTCGCGGGGTCGGTCTGCCAGACGCCCGCGTCGGCGCTGACGGGCCAGATGGCCGGCACGGCCGAGACGGTGCCCGGCGGGGTCGTCGGCGCCGTTGTCGGTGACGCGGACGTCGAGGCCGACGGTGACGGGGTGCCCGGGCCGGCCGGGATCTTCAGCGACTGCGATCCGCCGGAGCTCAGCTGGGTGTAGGCCACCGCCCCGCCGGCGACCAGCACCAGCGCCGCCGCTGCCGCCATCACCGGTCGCATCCAGGGCGCGCCGAAGCGCCGCCGCTGCTGCTGTTCGGAAACCCTTTCCTGGATACGTGTCAGGCCGTCGCCGGTCGGTTTCACCGTCTCCGCCTCCTCCCGCAGCAACGCGCGCAGCGTCTCGTCGTCGAACTTCATGACCGTCCCTCCAGGGGGGAGTCGGCGGCGTCGCCGAACAGCTCGCGCAGGGCGTGCAGTCCACGCGACGCGTGACTCTTCACCGCGCCGGGGCTGATGCCCATGGCGTCGGCGATCTGGGCCTCTGAGAGGTCCGCGTAGTAGCGCAGGACGAGCGCCTCCCGTTGCCGCAAGGGCAGGGTGGCGAGCGCCTGCATGAGAGATTCCCGGGCCAGCAACCCGAGCGCACCCTGCTCGGCGCTCGGAGCGTCGGGCAGGACGGGCGGGGTGAAGCGGTCGACCACCGTGCGATGCCGCAGCGCCGAACGGCACCGGTTGACAACCGTCTGGCGCAGGTAGGCGACTGCCTTGTCGGGCTGACGCAGCCGCTGCCAGGAGTCGTGCATGGCGACGAAGGCGTCCTGCACGACCTCCTCTGCGGACTCGTGGTCGCGCAGGAGCAGCCAGGCCAGCCGCACCAGCTCCTGGTAGTGGGCGCGGTAGAGCACGACGAGTGCCTCGGTCGCGCCCACCGGTGCAGCGCTCACCGATCGCCTCCCACGCTCGGTGGCCGCGGATGCGACCTCACCCCGGATCACGGTCCAGGTCATGCTCGTACGACGCACCGCGGCCTGACTCGGTTTACCGCCCCGCGGCGTGTCGCGCGTTCGTAGAGTGGTGAGTCGTGGACGTCCGCCGTGCCCTGGGTGCAGTCGCCGTCGTGGCTGCGCTGCTCGGCGGCGGCACGGCCCACGCCGAGACGTCCGCGAGCCCGGTGCCGACCGCACCGTCGAGCGCGGCGTCGCAACCCGTCTCCTCACCCTCACCGTCGCCGACACGCGACGTGCTGCCGCTGCCGACGTTCAGCTCGGCGGCGCCGACCGCGACCACCCCGCCGACGGCGGCGCCGACGACGGCTGCACCGGTGACCACCACCAGGCCGCCGTCGACCTACTCGCCGCGGCCGGCCGTGCACCGCCCGACCGAGGCTCCGGCGCCGGTGGGCACGATCGAGGCGCCGACCGAGCTCAACGCATCTCCGATCGGCCTGCCGACCACCCCGCCGCCCGCGACCCTGTCACCGACCCCGGCGGCCGCCTCGTCGAGCGGCGGGGGGCTCGACCCGTTGACCCGTTACCTGCTGATCGCGATCCTGCTGGCGATCGCGCTCGGCGCCGCCGGCGGTGCCGGCCTCTACCTGACCCGTGACCACCACCGAGAGGAGCCGTGAGTGGCGGACGACTGCTTGTTCTGCCGGATCGTCGCCGCTGAGCTGCCGGCCACCGTCGTACGCGACGGGGAGCGGACGCTGGCGTTCCGCGACATCAACCCGCAGGCGCCCACCCACGTGCTCGTGATCCCCAAGGAGCATCACGTCAACGTCGCGGCACTCGCCCGCGACGACCCGGACCTGCTCGGCGAGGTGCTCCGCGAGGCGGCTGCCGTGGCGGCCGACGAGGGAGCGGCCGATGCGGGCTACCGGGTGGTCTTCAACACCGGCGCGGGAGCCGGGCAGACCGTCTTCCACGTGCACGCCCACGTGCTCGCCGGCCGCGGTCTGGGCTGGCCGCCGGGATGATCGTCGACTGATCCGCAGTTGTAGGTGAGGCGGCGGCTGCCCGCGTAGCATGAGCGCAGCCGAATTCTCCGAGCGACGGAAAGCAGGTGCCCCGGCCGGCAAGGCCGCGCCCATGGCGGACACCCCACACGCGCAGACGAAGATCGTCGTGCCCAGCAGCCACTCCATGGTGAGCCTCCTCGGCTCTCACGACGAGTTGCTGCGGGTCGTGGAGCGCGCCTTCCGCAGCGACATCCACGTCCGCGGCAACGAGATCACGATCAGCGGTGAGCCGGAGGAGTCGGCACTCGTCGCCCGGCTCTTCGAGGAGCTCATCACCCTGCTCGACCGCGGCGACGTGCTGACCGCAGACTCGGTCGAGCGCAGCCTCGCGATGCTGCGGGCCGAGACCCGCGAGCGTCCCGCCGACGTCCTGACGCTCAACATCCTGTCCAGCCGCGGGCGCACGATCCGGCCGAAGACGCTCAACCAGAAGCGCTACGTCGACGCGATCGACCAGCACACGATCGTCTTCGGCATCGGCCCGGCCGGCACCGGCAAGACCTACCTCGCGATGGCCAAGGCGGTGCAGTCGTTGCAGGCCAAGCAGGTCAACCGGATCATCCTGACCCGGCCCGCGGTCGAGGCGGGGGAACGGCTCGGCTTCCTGCCGGGCACGCTCTACGAGAAGATCGACCCCTACCTGCGGCCGCTGCACGACGCGCTGCACGACATGGTCGACCCCGACTCGATCCCGCGGCTGATCGCGAGCGGCACCATCGAGGTGGCGCCGCTGGCCTACATGCGCGGCCGCTCGCTGAACGACTCGTTCATCATCCTCGACGAGGCGCAGAACACCTCGCCCGAGCAGATGAAGATGTTCCTGACCCGGCTCGGCTTCGGCTCGAAGATGGTCGTGACGGGCGACATCACCCAGACCGACCTGCCGGCCGGGCAGCAGTCCGGACTGCGGATCGTGCAAGGGATACTCGAGGGCATCGACGACGTGCACTTCACGCGGCTGACCAGCAGCGACGTCGTACGCCACCGCCTCGTCAGCGACATCGTCGACGCCTACGCGCGCTACGACGCCTCACAGCAGGACGCTCCGGCGCGGCCGGCGGCCGGTCAGCGTCGCGGCCGGCGGTGACCTCGATGTCCATCGACATCGTCAACGAGTCCGGCGTCGACGTCGACGCCCACGCCCTCGAGGGGCTGGCCCGGCACGTGCTGGTCGAGATGGGCATCCACCCGCTCGCCGAGCTGTCGATCATGCTCTACGACGTCGCCGCCATGACCGCACTGCACGAGCGCTGGATGCACGAGCCCGGCCCCACCGACGTGCTCGCCTTCCCCATGGACGCGCTCGAGACGCCTCGTGACGACGATGACGACGACCCGCCGCCCACGCTGCTCGGCGACGTCGTGCTCTGTCCCGAGGTCGCGCAGCAGCAGGCGCGCGAAGCGGGCCACTCGATGGACGACGAGCTGCACCTGCTGTGCACCCACGGCGTGCTGCACCTGCTCGGCTACGACCACCACGAGCCGTCGGCCGAGCGGGAGATGTTCGGGTTGCAGGGCAGGCTGCTCGCGTCCTGGCAGGCGGCCCGCGCATGAGCGGTAACGGCGCACTGCTGCTCGCCGCCGGCCTCATGGTGCTGCTGGCCGGATTCTTCGCCGCGGCCGAGACCGCGCTGTCGCGCGTCTCCCGGGTGCGGATCGACGGGCTGGCCGACTCCGGCAAGCGCGGCGCGCGCCGGGTGCAGACGGTCATCACCGACCCGCCGCGCTACCTCAACCTGCTGCTGCTCATCCGGGTGGCCGCGGAGCTGACCGGCACCGTGCTCGTCGCGCTGGTCGCCTCCGACACGTTCCCGACCGACTGGCGGGCGATCCTCGTCGCCGCCGGCTCGATGACGGTCATCGACTACGTGCTCGTCGGTGTCGCTCCGCGCACCCTCGGCCGCCAGCACGCCGAGACCATCTCCTTGCGCACCGCCTGGTTGGCGCTGTCGCTCAACCGGATCCTCGGACCGCTGCCGCAGCTGCTGATCCTGCTCGGCAACGCGCTCACCCCCGGCCGGGGCTTTCCGGCGGGACCGTTCAGCTCCGAGGCCGAGCTGCGCGACCTCATCGACGTGGCCGAGGAACGCCAGGTCATCGAGGAGTCCGAGCGAGCAATGCTGCACTCCGTCTTCGAGCTCGGCGACACGCTCGTGCGCGAGGTGATGGTGCCGCGCACCGACATGGTCTGGATCGAGCGCGACAAGAGTGTGCGCCAGGCCCTGTCACTCGCGCTGCGCAGCGGCTTCTCCCGCATCCCGGTGGTCGGCGACAACGAGGACGACGTCGTCGGCGTGGCCTACCTCAAGGACCTCGTCCGCCGGGTGCACGACCACGAGAGCCGTGGCGAGCGGGTGAAGGTCGACGAGATCATGCGGCCGCCCTACTTCGTCCCCGACTCCAAGCCGATCGACGAGCTGCTGCGCGAGATGCAGGCCTGCCAGGTGCACCTCGCCGTCGTCATCGACGAGTACGGCGGCACCGCGGGCCTCGTCACCATCGAGGACATCCTCGAGGAGATCGTCGGCGAGATCACCGACGAGTACGACCGCGAAGTGCCGCGCATCGAGGAGCTCGACGACGGTGCCCGACGGGTCAACGTGCGGCTGCCCGTCGACGACATCGAGGAGCTCTACGGCGTCTCCTTCGACCTCGACGACGTCGAGACCGTCGGCGGCCTGCTGGCCACCGCGCTGGGCCGGGTGCCGATCCCGGGCGCGACCGCGACGCTGCAGGGCCTGACGTTCACCGCCGAGGGCACCAAGGGGCGCCGCCACCGGATCGGTACCGTGCTGATCCGCCCGTCCACCAACGGGTCGTCCTCCGACCACGACGACGTGCCGCAGCCGGAGCACTCCGATGCCTGAGCTCGACCCCGAGGACGAGAAGATCCTCACCCTCGCCCGCTCGGCGCAGGCGCGAACCTCCGCGGCGCAAGGCGCGGCGGTGCGCGACGACACCGGCCGCACCTACGCCGCCTCGTCGGTCGACCTGCCCTCGCTGTCACTGTCCGCGGTGCAGGTGGCCGTCGCGATGGCGGTCTCCAGCGGCGCGACCGGGCTCGAGGCAGCGGCACTCGTCGGTGCCGAGGCCAGCGATGCCGACCTGGGCGCCGTGCGCGACCTGGGTGGTGCCGGCACACCGCTCTTCTCGGCCGGCTCCGACGGTGCCCTGCGGTCGCGGACCGAGGTGTGAGCGGGTCCGAGTTCCGGTCGGGGTTCGCCTGCTTCGTGGGCCGGCCCAACGCCGGCAAGTCGACGCTGACCAACGCGCTCGTCGGCAGCAAGGTCGCCATCATGAGCGAGCGGCCCCAGACCACGCGGCACGCCGTCCGCGGGGTCGTGCACCGGCCCGACGCGCAGCTCGTGCTCGTCGACACTCCGGGACTGCACCGGCCGCGGACCCTGCTCGGTGAGCGGCTCAACGAGGTCGTCCGCACCACGCTCGGCGAGGTCGACGTCGTCGGCTTCTGCGTGCCGGCCGACCAGAAGGTCGGTCCGGGCGACCGTTACATCGCCCAGCAGCTGAAGGAGATCCGCGCCCCGGTCGTCGCCGTCGTCACCAAGGCCGACCTCGCCGACAAGGACACGATCGGCCGGCAGCTGGTCGCGCTGTCGGATCTCGGTGACTGGGCCGACGTCGTACCGGTGTCGGCGACGACCGGTTTCCAGGTGCCGCTGCTCACCGACCTGCTGGTCGGTCACCTGCCCGAAGGGCCGGCCTACTACCCCGAGGGCGAGCTGACCGACGAGCCGGAGCAGGTGATGGCCGCCGAGCTGATTCGCGAGGCCGCGCTCGAGGGCGTGCGCGACGAGCTGCCGCACTCGATCGCGGTCGTCGTCGACGAGATGCGCCGCCGCGACGACCGGGACCTGCTCGAGATCGACGCGGTGATGTACGTCGAGCGCGAGAGCCAGAAGGCGATCGTCATCGGCACCCGTGGCGCCCGGCTCAAGGACGTCGGCACCCGCGCGCGGCAGCAGATCGAGGCGCTGCTCGGCACGCGGGTCTACCTCGACCTGCGGGTCAAGGTCGCCAAGGACTGGCAGCGCGACCCTAAACAGCTGCGGCGGCTCGGCTTCTGATCGCCGCGACGTCGACCTCCAGTGCGCTCCACCGCTCCTGCGCGACGAATCCGAGCTGCCGGTTGACCGCGAGCATGTGCTCGTTGTTCTCGGCGTTCCAGGTGGTGACCACGCGCAGCCGGGGCTCCTCGGTCGCGAGCCAGGCGAGCATCGCCGCCTTCACCCGCATCCCGAGCCGGTGGCCGCGATGGGCGCGGGCCACGCCCGTGTCCTCCTGGTAGCCGGTGCCTCCGCCCGGGGCGACCGTCAGCTCGGTGAACCCTGCGAGCTCCGCGTCACCTGTCCGCCGCGCCACCACCACGTAGGGGCGGGCGCCGGTCGCCAGCACCGTCTGAGCCCGCACCCGCATGCGCTCGGGCTCGGCGACGACGTCCTCCATGTCGAGCTCGCCGCGCGGCGCGTCGTTCATCGCGTCGGCCACGCCGGCGTAGGCCGCGAGCAGATCCTCCGGGCAGACGCCCGACCAGCGGAGCAGCTCGTAGTCCACCGACGCCGCCTCGGCCGCGGCCAGCTCGCCGGCCAGCGCCTCCCGGTCGAGGGTGCTGACGTCGAGGGAGCTGCGCAGCTCACCCTGCTTCTCCACTGCGCCGAGTGCCGTCGCGAAGTCGAGACCGGCCGAGCCGGCGGCCGCGTAACCGACGATCGTCGTGCGGCCGTCCTGGCCTGCGACCGCCGCCACCCGCGACAGCAGCGCGCTGCCGACCCCCTCCCGACGGCGCCCCTTGGCCACGTAGAGGTCGACCTCGCACAAATGCCGGTTGTCGCTGAGGAACGACCGGCACAGCCCGGCACCGACCACCTGCGCCCCGTCGACCGCGGCGACACCCCAACGGTTCAGATGCGCCACCGGCTGCAGGTTGCGCAGCGACTGGGCATACGGCGGGGGGTCGAGGTCCGGCATCAGCTCGGCCTGGATCGCGGCGTCGAGCGCGGCCCACTCGCGCAACAGCGGCTCGGGGGAGTCGAGGCTCAGCGGGACGACGTCCATGAGGGGCGAGCCTCTCTCGCCGCGCCGGTTCGCGCCAGCCGATTTCCGCGCCGCGCCGCACTAGGCTGAGGCCGTGGCGCTCTACCGCGACGAGGGCGTCGTCCTGCGCACGCACAAGCTCGGCGAGGCCGACCGCATCGTCACCGTGCTGACCCGTCGCACCGGCCGGGTGCGGGCGGTGGCCAAGGGAGTGCGGCGTACGACGTCGCGGTTCGGCGCGCGGTTGGAACCGTTCACCCACGTCGACCTGCAGCTGCACACGGGCCGCTCGCTCGACATCGTCACGCAGGCGGAGACGCTCGAGCCCTACGGCGAGCGGATCGCCGGCGACTACGCGACCTACACCGCGGGCAGCGTGATCCTCGAGACCGCCGAGCGGCTCACCGCCGAGGAGCGCGAGCCGTCGCTGCGGCTCTACCTGCTGGTGCTCGGAGCGCTGCGCGCACTGGTCGACAAGCAGCACGAGCCGGGCCTCGTGCTCGACGCATTCTTGCTGCGTGCGTTGGCGATCGCGGGTTACGAACCGGCACTCGACGGCTGCGCGCGCTGCGGTGCGCCGGGGCCGCACCGGTCGTTCGCGCCCGCGGTCGGCGGCGTGGTCTGCGCCGACGACCGCCCACCCGGCTCGGCGTCACCCGCACCCGACACCATCGCTCTGCTGTCCGCACTGCTGGCGGGCGACTGGGCGGTGGCCGACGGGTCCGACCCGCGCAACCGGCGAGAGGCCAGCGGTCTCGTCGCGGCCTACGTGCAGTGGCACCTGGAACGCGGCCTGCGTTCCCTGCGGCTGGTCTCCCGGGTCTGATGCCGGCTCGCCCCGCACCGCGGCCGCCGTCGCCGCACCCGTCCGGCGCCCGCCCGCCGCAGCTGACGCGTGAACGGGTCCCGCGTCACGTCGCGATCGTCATGGACGGCAACGGCCGCTGGGCGCGTGCCCGCGGCCTGCCCCGCACCCGGGGGCACGAGGAGGGCGAGTCGTCGCTGTTCGACGTCGTCGAGGGTGCCATCGAGGTCGGCGTGAAGTGGCTGTCTGCCTACGCCTTCTCGACCGAGAACTGGAAGCGCTCACCCGACGAGGTGCGTTTCCTCATGGGCTTCAACCGCGACGTCATCCGTCGCCGGCGCGACGAGATGCACGCGATGGGCGTGCGGGTGCGGTGGGCGGGCCGGCGCCCGCGGTTGTGGCGATCGGTGGTCCGCGAGCTCGAGGTCGCCGAGGAGATGACCCGGCACAACGACGTGCTGACGCTGACGATGTGCGTCAACTACGGCGGCCGCTCGGAGATCGCCGACGCCGCGGCTGCGCTGGCCCGCGACGTGGCAGCCGGCAAGGTCAACCCCGACCGGGTCGACGACCGGGTGCTCGCCCGCTACCTCGACGAGCCGGACATGCCCGACGTCGACCTGTTCGTGCGCTCGTCCGGCGAGCAGCGCACGTCCAACTTCCTGCTCTGGCAGTCGGCGTACGCCGAGATGGTGTTCCAGGACACGCTCTGGCCCGACTACGACCGCACCCACCTGTGGGCGGCGATCGAGGAGTACGCGCAGCGCGAACGCCGCTACGGCAAGGCCTGAGCCTGAACGCTCAGGCCAGGCTGACGACGCCCCACATCACGAGGATGCCGCTCACGGTCGCGAGCAGCGTGAGCCGTGACGGCCGGCGGCTGTGCGCCTCGGGGAGGATGTCGCCGGTCGCCAGGTAGAGCAGGAAGCCGGCGAAGAAGCCCAGGTAGAGCGAGAGCAGCGACTGCGAGGGGTGCCAGAACAGCGTGGTCGCCGCGCCGAGCAACGGTGCCAGGGCGTCGAGCACCAGGAGCATGACCGACCGGCGGGTCGTGTTGTGGTGCGCCAGCATGATGGAGACGGTGTTGAGCCCGTCGGCGAAGTCGTGCGCGATGACTGCGATCGCGACCGCGACCCCCGTGCGCGTGCCGGCCTGGAAGCCGAGCCCGATCCCGAGCCCGTCCATGAAGGAGTGCGCGCACAGCGCGAGCGCGGAGGCGAGCCCGACCGTCGGGTGGTGGTGCTCGCCGTAGGCCTCCTCCTGCGCGTGGTGCAGCAGCACCATCCGCTCGAGCAGGTGCAGCGCGAGGAAGCCGGCGGCGAAGGTGAGCATGACGTTGGGCACGCCGGTGCGCCCACTGCTCAGGTGGAAGACCTCGGGCAGCAGGTCGAACGCGACCACGCCCAGCAGCACCCCCGCGGTGAAGCCCAGCAGCAGGTGCATGCGGTCGCGGTTGCGCAGGGCGACCAGCCCGCCGACGAGGGTCGACAGCACGGTGCCGACGGCCACCACCATGACCATGCGAGGGGATCCGTCAGCTCGCCGCGCGCCAGCCGGCCGCGGCCACGATGACGAGCACGGACGCAATCCGGGCGACCCGCCCGCCGGACCGGATTGCCGGCCAGGACAGCAGCAGCAGCCAGGTCAGGAACACCGCCACGACGAGCAGGGGGATCGCGGCGCCGGGCCCGGAGAGGAAGAGCCCTACCAGCATCAGAGCGATCAGCAGCCCCGGCACCAGCCAGCGCGGCTGCCGGGAGAGCACCACCAGCGCGGGCCGGCTGCGCCGCTCGAGTGCCGACCGGAACGGTGACGCGGGTGCGGTCGGCGTACGCCGTGCCGTGCGGCTGTCACCGGGACCGGTCGCCCGCCCACGGGCCGGAGCGCCGGGCCGGCGCTGCGGACGGCGGCGGGACGAAGGCACGGGGCCATCGTGCCTCACTGCTGTCCGATAGCCTGGAGCACCACCCCGCCGACCGCCAGCCGGATGGAGTTTCCGTGGCAGCAAAGAGTCCCGACCGCATGGACACGATCGTCAACCTCTGCAAGCGGCGGGGCATCATCTTCCCGTCCAGCGAGATCTACGGCGGTCTGCGCGCCTCCTGGGACTACGGGCCGCTGGGTGTCGAGCTGAAGAACAACGTCAAGCGCGCCTGGTGGCGGGCGATGGTGCAGCAGCGTGACGACATCGTCGGCCTCGACTCGTGCGTCATCCTCGCGCGCGAGGTGTGGGAGACGTCCGGCCACGTCTCGGAGTTCGTCGACCCGCTGACCGAGTGTCAGTCGTGCCACAAGCGGTTCCGCGCTGACCACCTGGCCGAGGAGTTCACCGAGCGCAAGGGCAACGCACCCTCGTCGCCCGACGAGATCCCCTGCCCCAACTGCGGCACCAAGGGCGCGTGGACCGAGCCGCGGATGTTCAACGGCCTGCTGAAGACCTACCTCGGTCCGGTCGAGGACGAGTCGGGCCTGGCCTACCTGCGCCCCGAGACCGCGCAGGGCATCTTCATCAACTTCCTCAACGTCATGCAGTCGGCGCGCAAGAAGCCGCCGTTCGGCATCGCCCAGCAGGGCAAGTCGTTCCGCAACGAGATCACGCCGGGCAACTTCATCTTCCGCACCCGCGAGTTCGAGCAGATGGAGATGGAGTTTTTCGTGCCGCCGGGCACCGACGAGGACTGGCACCAGTACTGGATCGACGAGCGCACCCGCTGGTACCGCGACCTCGGCATCCGCGACGACAACCTGCGGCACTACGAGCACCCGCAGGAGAAGTTGTCGCACTACTCCAAGCGCACGGTCGACATCGAGTACCGCTTCGGCTTCAGCGGCTCCGAGTGGGGCGAGCTCGAGGGCGTCGCCAACCGCACCGACTACGACCTCACCGTGCACGCGAAGGCCACCGGTGCGGACCTCACCTACTTCGACCAGGAGAACGACGAGCGCTACACGCCGTTCGTCATCGAGCCGGCAGCGGGCGTCGACCGCTGCGTGCTGGTGTTCCTGATGGACGCCTACTCCGAGGAGGAGGCGCCGACGGCCAAGGGCGGCACCGAGAAGCGGGTCATGCTGCGGCTCGACCCGCGGCTCGCCCCGGTGAAGGTGGCGGTGCTCCCGTTGTCGCGCAACGAGCGGCTGTCGCCGGTGGCGCGCACGCTCGCGGCCGACCTACGCAAGCGCTGGACGGTCGACTTCGACGATGCCGGCTCGATCGGCCGGCGCTACCGGCGCCAGGACGAGGTCGGCACGCCCTACTGCGTCACCGTCGACTTCGACTCGCTCGACGACCAGGCGGTGACGGTCCGCGACCGCGACGCGATGACCCAGGAACGCGTGGGTCTCGACGCCCTTCCGTCCTACCTCGGCGAGCGTCTCCCGGCCGCATGATTCGGCCCGGTTCGGGCGCTCGCGATCAACCGCCGCGGGCTGGGTAGCGTTAGTCCGTCCGGGATCGATTGCTGAGGAGCACGGCCGTGCCGAAGTACGTGTACGACTTCACCGAGGGCAACCGCGACCAGAAGGACCTGCTCGGCGGCAAGGGCGCCAACCTGGCCGAGATGACCCACCTCGGGTTGCCGGTGCCGGCCGGCTTCACGATCAGCACCGACGCCTGCCGCTACTACCTCGAGCACGGGCAGACGCCGGCCGAGCTGGCCGGCGAGGTCACCGAGCACATTCGCACCCTCGAGTCGGCCATGGGCAAGGCGATCGGGCAGCCCGACGACCCGCTGCTGGTCTCCGTGCGCTCCGGCGCGAAGTTCTCGATGCCCGGGATGATGGACACCGTCCTCAACATCGGGCTCAACGACGAGTCGGTCGACGGGCTGGCCAAGCAGTCGGGCAGCGACCGGTTCGCGTGGGACTCCTACCGCCGGCTCGTTCAGATGTTCGGCAAGACCGTGCTGGGTGTCGACGCGGAGCACTTCGACGAGGTCTTCGACGCCGCCAAGGACGCCAAGGGCACGAAGAACGACCTCGACCTCGACGCCGACGACCTGCGCGGCATCGTCGACCGCTTCAAGGCGGTCGTGAAGGAGCACACCGGCCGCGACTTCCCGCAGGAGCCGCGGGAGCAGGTCGACCTCGCGGTGATGGCCGTCTTCGACTCCTGGAACTCCGACCGCGCGAAGATCTACCGCCGGCAGGAACGCATCCCGGCCGATCTCGGCACTGCGGTCAACGTCATGGCGATGGTGTTCGGCAACCTCGGCATGGACTCCGGCACCGGCGTCGCGTTCACCCGCGACCCGGGTTCCGGCGACCAGGGGATCTACGGCGACTACCTGCAGAACGCGCAGGGGGAGGACGTCGTCGCAGGCATCCGCAACACCGTGCCGCTCGCCGACCTGGAGAACATCGACAAGGCGTCGTACGACGAACTGCTCGGCATCATGCACACGCTCGAGACGCACTACCGCGACCTGTGCGACATCGAGTTCACGATCGAGCGCGGCAAGCTCTGGATGCTGCAGACCCGCGTGGGCAAGCGCACCGCGGCGGCGGCTTTCAAGATCGCGGTGCAGCTGGTCGACGAGGGGCTGATCGACCTCGACGAGGCGGTCGACCGGGTCAACGGGGCGCAGCTGATGCAGCTGATGTTCCCGCGCTTCGACGAGAAGGCCGAGAAGAAGCGCATCGCCAAGGGTGTCAGTGCGTCACCGGGTGCTGCGGTCGGCAAGGCGGTGTTCGACTCGCACCGCGCGGCCGAGCTCGCAGCCGCCGGCGATGACGTGATCCTGGTGCGCCGCGAGACCAGCCCCGACGACCTGCCGGGCATGATCGCCGCACAGGGCATCCTCACCAGCCGGGGCGGCAAGACCAGTCACGCGGCAGTCGTTGCCCGCGGCATGGGCAAGACCTGCGTGGCAGGCGCCGACGAGCTCGAGGTCGACGTGCGCGCGGGCCGGTTCAGCGCGACCGGCGGCGCGGTCGTCAACGAGGGCGACGTCATCTCGATCGACGGGACCAACGGGGAGGTCTACCTCGGCCAGGTGCCCGTCGTCCCGAGCCCGGTCGTCGAGTACTTCGAGGGCAACCTGAAGCCCGACGCCGACTCGCTCGTTGCTGCCGTGCACCGGCTGATGACGCACGCCGACGAGGCCCGGCGACTCGGCGTACGCGCCAACGCCGACACCCCCGACGACGCCGCGCGGGCGCGGCGGTTCGGCGCGCAGGGCATCGGGCTGTGCCGCACCGAGCACATGTTCCTGGGTGACCGGCGCAAGCACGTCGAGACGCTGATCCTCGCCGACACCGACGAGGGGCGCGACCGCGCGCTGCAGGCGCTGCTGCCGCTGCAGCGCGAGGACTTCGTCGGCATCTTCACCGCGATGGACGGGCTGCCGGTCACCGTGCGGCTGCTCGACCCGCCGCTGCACGAGTTCCTGCCGGACCTCACCGAGCTGTCCGTCAAGGTCGCCCTTGCCGGCGACGCCGCGACCGAGCAAGACAAGAACCTGCTCGAGGCCGTACGCCGGCTGCACGAGCAGAACCCGATGCTGGGCCTGCGCGGCGTCCGGCTCGGGCTCGTGATCCCGGGTCTCTACGCGCTGCAGGTGCGGGCCATCGCGGAGGCCGCGGCGGCCTGCAAGCAGCAGGGTGGCGACCCGCGGCCCGAGATCATGATCCCGCTCATCGGGGCGGTCCAGGAGCTGGAGATCATCCGCGAGGAGGCGCTGCGGGTGCTCGCCGACGTGTCCTCCGAGCAGGGTGCCGCGCTGGAGTTCCCGATCGGCACGATGATCGAGGTGCCCCGGGCCGCGCTGACCGCCGGGCAGATCGCCGAGGCCGCGGAGTTCTTCTCCTTCGGCACCAACGACCTGACGCAGATGGGCTGGGCGTTCTCCCGCGACGACGTGGAGGGCGCGTTCTTCGGCCACTACATCGACCTGGGCGTCTTCGGGGTGAGCCCGTTCGAGACGATCGACACGGAGGGCATCGGCCGGCTGGTGCGGATCGCGACCGAGGAGGGCCGGGCCACCCGGCCGGGTCTCAAGGTAGGCATCTGCGGCGAGCACGGTGGCGACCCCGAGTCGGTGCACTTCTTCCACGCGGTCGGCCTCGACTACGTGTCGTGCTCGCCGTTCCGGGTGCCGGTCGCGCGGCTCGAGGCGGGGCGCGCGAGCATCGAGACCGAGGGCAGCGACAGCCGCTGATCTTCCGGACGGCGCCGGGATAGCGTGCGGCATGGACTACCGCGTCGTCGACATCGTCCGCCGCCATGCCCGCTCGCGCGGCGACCAGCCCGCCCTCATCGCCGCCGATGCCCGCGTGACCTGGGCCGAGCTCGACGCCCGTGCCAACCGGGTGGGGCAGGCGCTGCGCGCCATGGAGGTCGGCCCGGGTGACCGCATCGCGCACCTCGACAAGAACTCCATCGCCTACTTCGAGCTGCTCTTCGGCGCCGGCAAGGTCGGCGCCGTTCTCGTCGACGTCAACTGGCGGCTGGTCGCCCGGGAGGTCGGCGAGATCGTCGACGACGCGCAGGCGAAGCTGCTGGTGGCGGGGGAGGAGTTCCGGACGGTAGCCGAGCAGGTGGCATCGGCTCGCGAGCTGCCGCTGATCGTGGGCGGTGCGGCGTACGAGTCGTGGATCGCCGACCAGCCGGCCGACGACCCCGGTCGCGAGCCGGCCGAGGACGAGATCGCGCTGCAGCTCTACACGAGCGGCACGACCGGCCTGCCCAAGGGCGTGATGCTCACCCACGCCAACATGGGCACCCTCGCCGAGGCGGTCACCGACCTGTGGAAGCTCGACTCGGAGTCGGTGTCGCTGGTGGCGATGCCGCTGTTCCACATCGGCGGATCGGGGTGGGCGCTGGCCGGGCTCAACCAGGGCTGCCGGTGCGTGCTCGTCCGGGAGGTCGTGCCCGACCAGCTGCTCGACACGATGGAGCGGGAGCGGGTGACCAACGCGTTCCTCGTGCCGGCGGTGCTGCAGTTCCTGTGCGCGGTGCCGGGGGCGGCCGAGCGCGACTGGTCGGCGTTCCGGTCGATCGCCTACGGGGCCTCGCCGATCACCAACGAGGCGTTGAAGCGGTCGCTGGCGACGTTCGGCTGCGACCTGATCCAGGTCTACGGCCTGACCGAGACCACAGGCGCGATCACCGAGCTGCCGGCGGCCGATCACGACCCCGACGGGCCGCGCGCCTACCTGATGCGCTCGGCCGGCCGGCCCTACCCCTGGGTCGAGATGAAGATCACCGACCCGTCGACCGGAGACGTGTTGCCGCCCGGTGAGGTCGGCGAGGTCTGGACCCGCTCACCGCAGAACATGGCCGGCTACTGGCACAAGCCCGAGGAGACCGCGGCCACGCTCGCGGCCGACGGGTGGCTGCGCACCGGCGACGCCGGCTACCTCGACGCCGAGGGCTACCTCTACCTGACCGACCGGGTGAAGGACATGATCGTCTCGGGCGGGGAGAACGTGTATCCCGCCGAGGTCGAGAACGTCCTCGCCGACCACCCGGACATCGCCGAGGTCGCGGTGATCGGCGTGCCCGACGAGCGCTTCGGCGAGGGCGTGCACGCGGTGGTGGTGCCGCGAGCCGGCGCATCGATGGATGCCGACGCGCTGGTCGAGTGGGCGCGCGACCGGCTGGCCGGTTTCAAGCGGCCACGCTCGGTGTCGTTCGTCGACGCGCTGCCGCGCAACCCGAGCGGCAAGATCCTCAAGCGCGAGCTGCGGGCGCCGTACTGGGAGGGTCGCGAGCGCCAGATCGGCTGAGGCCTCCTAAAGAATCTTGGACATCCGGGGAGGAGTCGGGCCCGTGGTTGCCGAACTAGCCGGTCAACGAGACGGAGTCTCGGGCTTCACGAGGGGTCTGTGCGCGGGGGCGCCGGCCCCTCGTGGACGTTCCGGCCCCGGCTGGGTCATTGAGGCCGCTGGCCGCGGCTGCGTGACTCGCGGGAATTTCGGCGATCGGCTGACGGACGGTGTACGGCGAGCGACGGCCTAGCTCCGTCGTCGCGGGGCAGTAGCCTCGCGGGCGATGTCTGGGGCTGGTTCGGCGTACGACGCGCACGCGACCGCGCGCATGGTCGCGGAAGCGCCGAAGGCGGCCGCGGGTGAACGTTCGCCGTTCGCTCGCGACCGCGCTCGGGTCCTGCACTCCGCTGCCCTCAGGCGCCTGGCCGCGAAGACCCAGGTGGTCGGCATCGGCGTCGACGACTTCCCGCGCACGAGGCTGACCCACTCGCTGGAGTGCGCTCAGGTCGGCCGCGAGCTCGCGGTCGCGCTCGGAGCCGACCCGGACGCCGTCGACGCCGCGTGCCTTGCGCACGACCTGGGCCACCCGCCGTTCGGCCACAACGGTGAGCAGGCGCTCGACGACGCCGCGCAGCCGTGCGGCGGGTTCGAGGGCAACGCCCAGTCGCTGCGGGTCCTCACCCGCCTGGAGGCGAAGGTCGAGGGCGCCGGCCTCAACCTCACCAGGGCGGTGCTCGACGGTGCGACGAAGTACCCCTGGCCCAAGCAGGACGGTCCCAAGTACGGCGTCTACGCCGACGACCTGCCGGCCTTCACCTGGTTGAGAGAGGGCGCCCCTGACGGCAGGCGGTGCATCGAGGCCCAGATCATGGACTGGGCCGACGACGTGGCCTACTCGGTGCACGACCTGGAGGACGGGATCGTCGCGGGACACGTGCCGCTGCACCGCCTGCGCGACGACCGCGACCAGCTCGTCGACGTCGCGCGCGAGCACTACTCGAGCGAGCCGCCCGACGCTCTGCACGAAGCACTCGACCGGATCCTCGCGCTGGAGACCTGGCCCAAGGGCCACGACGGCAGCCAGCGTTCCCTGGTCGCCCTCAAGCGGCTGACGAGTGGCCTGATCGGCCGGTTCTGCCGCGCCGCCGTCACCGCGACCCGCGAGCGGCGCGGTGGCGGGCCGCTCGCCCGCTACGCGGCGGACCTGCACGTCCCGGCGGAGGCCCGCGCCGAGTGTGCGCTGCTCAAGGCGATCACCGCGCACTACGTCATGTTCCGCACCGCGGCCGAGGAAACGCGAGCCGAGGAGCGCGAGGTCATCCTCGGCCTGGTGCGAGAGCTCGTGGTCCGAGCACCCGACGCGCTCGAACCGGCCCTGCGCGCGGCGTACGGCGAAGCGGCCGACGACGCTCAGCGGTTGCGCGTTGTCATCGACCAGGTCGCCTCCCTCACCGACACCTCCGCACGGCGCTGGCACCGGCGGCTCGGCGGGCGCTGACACGCGATAACACGGGGCGCGCGGGCGCGCGGGGGTACGCCCGACCCGAGTCCAGCGGCCGACGGGATATCCCCCGACCGGCCGAACCGAGCCCTCGCAACCCCGGAAACCGCCGATCCGGGCACTAGACTCACCCCGTGGCGGGCCGCATCCGGGACGACGACATAGCACTCGTCCGCGAGCGGTCCCCGATCGCCGAGGTCATCGGCCAGGTCGTCACCCTCCGCAGCGCGGGCGGCGGCAACCTCAAGGGCCTGTGCCCCTTCCACGACGAGAAGACGCCGTCGTTCTCCGTCTCCCCTGACAAGGGCTTCTACTACTGCTTCGGCTGCGGCGCGCACGGCGATCTCATCAAGTTCGTCCAGGACACCGAGCACCTGAGCTTCGTCGAGGCGGTCGAGTCGCTCGCCCGGCGCGCCGGCGTCGAGCTGCGCTACGAGCAGGGCGGCGCCACCCCCGGCCGCGAGCGCGGCCAGCGCCAGCGGTTGCTCGACGCCCATCAGCAGGCCGCCGAGTTCTACCAGGAGCAGCTCACCAGCCCCGAGGCCGAGATCGGCCGGCAGTTCCTCAAGGAGCGGGGCTTCGACGAGGTCGCGGCCGCCCGGTTCGGCGTCGGCTACGCGCCGGCCGGCTGGGACCACCTGGTGCGCTACCTGCGCCCGAAGGGCTTCAGCGACAAGGAGCTGCTCGTCAGCGGCCTGGCCAGCGAGGGCCAGCGAGGCCCGATCGACCGGTTCCGCGGCCGGCTGGTCTGGCCGATCCGCGACATCAAGGGCGACGTCATCGGCTTCGGCGCGCGCCGGCTGCGCGACGACGACAACGGCCCGAAGTACCTCAACACGCCGGAAACCCCGCTCTACAAGAAGAGCCACGTCCTCTACGGCATCGACCTGGCCAAGGCGGAGATCGCGCGGTCGATGCAGGCCGTCGTCGTCGAGGGCTACACCGACGTGATGGCCTGCCACCTCGCCGGCATCGGCACCGCGGTCGCGACCTGCGGCACGTCGTTCGGCATCGACCACATCGGCGTACTGCGCCGGCTGCTCATGGACCAGGACGAGCTGCGCGGCCGGGTCATCTTCACCTTCGACGGCGACGAGGCCGGGCAGAAGGCCGCGCTGCGGGCGTTCGCCGACGACCAGCGGTTCGTGACCCAGACGTTCGTCTCGGTAGAGCCCAACGGCATGGACCCGTGCGAGCTGCGCATGGCCAAGGGCGACGCGGCGGTCCGCGACCTGGTCGCCGGGCACCAGCCTCTGGTCGAGTTCGCGATCCGCAGCGTGCTCAGCCGCCACGACCTCGACACCGCCGAGGGTCGTGTCGCTGCGCTCCACGCCGCTGCGCCGCTCGTCGCGAAGATCAAGGACGTCGCGCTGCGCGACGAGTACGCCCGCCGCCTCGCCGGTTGGCTGGGCCTCGCCACCGAGGTCGACGTGCTCGGCCGAGTGCGCCAGCTCAGCGGGGCGGGTGCCGGGGCGGCACGGCGTACGCCGTCGCAACGAACCGCCCGCCCCGACCCGCGCGACCCGCGGCTGGAAGTCGAGCGGGAGGTCTGCAAGCTCGCCCTGCAGGCGCCGGGCCTGGCCGGGCCGGTGTTCGACACCCTCGACGCGGAGTGCTTCACCGCCGCGGCCTACGGCGCGGTCGCCGCCGCGGTCGCTGCCGCAGGGGGTACGTCGAGCGCCACCGGCGGCCAGGACTGGGTGAGCCGCGTGCGCGACGTGGCACCCGACGAGTCGCTCGGCGGGCTGGTCGTCGAGCTCGCGGTCGAGCCGCTGCGCATGAACGAGTCGGGCGACAGCGGCCAGCTGGCCCGCTACGCGACCAGCCACCTCGCGCGGCTACAGGAGATGGCCCTCACGCGCCGAATCTCCGAGCTGAGCTCGCGCCTGCAGCGCATCAACCCGGTGGAGCAGGCGGAGGAGCACAACAAGCTGTTCGGGCAGCTCATCGCGCTCGAGCAGTACAAGCGCGGCCTGCGCGAGCAGGCGATCGGGGCGTTGTAGGGATGACCGGAGGAGCGACGGTGAGCCCGACAGCTTTGCCGAGAGAGGCCCTGGTCGACGAGGTCAAGGATCTCATCGCCAAGGGCAAGGAGGCGGGCTTCCTGACCTCCGAGGACATCGCGGTCGCCCTCACCCAGGCCGAGCTGCCGCCGGAGTCGACCGACATCGTGCTCCAGCTGATCACCGACGAGGGCATCGAGATCGTCGAGAGCGTCGAGGACGACGAGGAGGACGGGCCCGGCCGGGCCCCGATCGCCGACGACGACCCCGCGCTGAAGTCGCCGACCAACGACCCGGTCCGCATGTACCTCAAGGAGATCGGCAAGGTCCCGCTCCTCAACGCCGAGGAGGAGGTCGACCTGGCCAAGCGGATCGAGGCCGGGCTGTTCGCCTCCGAGAAGCTCGCCACCCAGCAGCGGATGGCGGAGAAGCTGCGGCACGAGCTCGAGCTGATCGAGATCGACGGGCAGATCGCCAAGCGCAAGCTGGTCGAGGCCAACCTGCGGCTGGTCGTCTCGATCGCCAAGCGCTACGTCGGCCGGGGGATGCTGTTCCTCGACCTGATCCAGGAAGGCAACCTGGGTCTGATCCGGGCGGTCGAGAAGTTCGACTACACCAAGGGCTACAAGTTCTCCACCTACGCCACCTGGTGGATCCGGCAGGCCATCACTCGCGCCATCGCCGACCAGGCGCGCACGATCCGCATCCCCGTGCACATGGTCGAGACGATCAACAAGCTGGTGCGCATCCAGCGGCAGCTCCTCCAGGACCTCGGTCGCGAGCCGCTGCCCGAGGAGATCGCCCGCGAGATGGACCTCACGCCCGACAAGGTGCGGGAGATCCTGAAGGTCTCGCAGGAGCCGGTGTCGCTGGAGACGCCGATCGGTGAGGAGGAGGACTCCCACCTCGGCGACTTCATCGAGGACTCCGACGCCGTCGTGCCGATCGACGCGGCGTCGTTCATCCTGCTGCAGGAGCAGCTCGACTCGGTGCTGCACACCCTGTCCGACCGGGAGAAGAAGGTCATCCAGCTGCGGTTCGGCCTGACCGATGGTCACCCGCGCACACTGGAGGAGGTCGGTCGCGAGTTCGGCGTGACCCGTGAGCGGATCCGCCAGATCGAGTCGAAGACGCTGTCGAAGCTGCGCCACCCGTCGCGGTCGCAGAAGCTGCGCGACTACCTCGACGAGTAGCTCCGTATTCCGGGCAGGGCTGGAGGGTGAGCATCTTCCGACGTACGTCCTTGCCCGACGACGTAGCCGGCGCGCTGCCGGCCGGTGAGCGGGTGCTGGCCTTCGCGGCGTACGACGCGGGGCATCTCGTCGCCACGATGACCGGGCTGTGGGAGTGCCCGCGCGAGGTGGCTGCCGTGCTGTGGCATTGGGACGAGATCGACCGCGCCGAGTGGGCCGAGGGGCACCTCGCGATGCAGGTGACGCCGGACGGGAGCGATCCGCGGCCGGTGTCGTTCACGACGACCGCGCCCGGCAAGCTGCCCGAGGTCATTCGCGACCGGGTCAACGCGTCGATCGTGATCAACGACTGGCATCGGCTTGCCAGCGGCGGGGGAGTCCGGGTGCTGGCTCGCCGGCGGCCGGGGGAGGAGCGGCTGCGGTGGCTGCTGGCCTTCGACCGCGAGTCGGACGCGGCCGACGCGTCGTCGCGGGCCGAGGCGGCCGCGCGGTTGCGGCTGGCCCGGGAGAGCGTCGGCGAATCTCCTGCTGAGTGATCGTTCGTGCCTCGGAGCGTCGGGGAGGCTCCGCGGTGCGGTCGCTCAGCGCTGGGGCGTGCTGGCCGACGGTTGGACCAGCTCGATGAGCCGGTAGAGACTCTGGATCTCCACGCCCGGCCGGCGTAGGCCCTGCGGGTGCAGCGAGTAGTTGACGCGACGGCCGACCTTGGTCTTGGTCAGGTAGCCGGCGGCACACAGGTCGTCGACGATGTCGAACACCGCGCGCTCGGTGAGGCCGGTGCGGGTCGCGAGGTCGCGCAGGCGGGACTCCGGGTCGTCCGCGATCGCCAGCAGGACCACCGCGTGGTTGGTGAGGAACACCCAGCCGTCACGCACGAGCCAATCATTGCACGCTGGCTCGTGAAACGCAGTGGACGATCGCGAGGCAGTTGTGGTGAGACTGGTCTGAGACTAGTCTGGGTTCGTGGACGAGATCGGTGCGTACGACGCAAAGACGCACTTGCCGCGGCTTCTCGACGAGGTGGCTGCGGGCAAGAGTCTGACCATCACCAAGCACGGTCATCCTGTCGCACGCCTCGTCCCCGTGAGTGCCGACTCCGGTGACCCCGCAGCGACGATCGCGGCGCTACGAAGTGCCCGGCAGGGCCGTCGGCGGGGGCGGTTGAGTGTTCGCAAGATGATCGACGAGGGCCGCTCGTAATGCCGTTCGCTCTTGATGCGTCGGTGGCCATGGCTTGGTGTTTCGAGGACGAAGCCTCTCCGCTGAGCGAGCGTGTGCTCGACCTGCTCATTGCAGATCGCGCTGTTGTTCCCGACCTGTGGACTCAGGAAGTCGCCAACGTGCTGCTCGTCGCTGAACGTCGCGGCCGACTGTCGGAGGCAGACGCCGCACGGTTCGCGCAACTCCTCGTCCAGCTACCGATTGAGGTCGACTCGTCGCCGAGCCACCTGGCAACCTTGCTGGCGTTAGGACGCGAGCACCGGTTGTCGGCGTACGACGCGTCCTACCTGTCGCTGGCGCAGAGGAGGGGTTTGGCGCTGGCGACGCTGGACGCGACGCTTGCCGCCGCGGCACGGCAGTCCGGTGTTGCGCTCATCGCGGAGTGAGTCCATTCTCCGCGCGGTCAACTGGCCCGGCGGGTGGCTTCTCTGCCTAGGAGTCTCAGCACGGCGTCGTCGGTGCCGACCGCCTGGATGTGACCGTTCGGCGCCGGGCAGATCCAGACGTCCTCCCAGGCGGGTGGGACGGCCAGGTCGCTGATCCGCTGCAGCGTCTCCGGATCGGTGACCTTCTCCCCGTCCTCGCCGCAGTAGCTGAACCCTCGACCGCGACGCACCCGACGGATTCCGGGCGCGGCGCAGTCGACCCGCCGTAACCGCGGCATCGTCAGGCCTCGGGTTCGACGTGCATCGCGCGTTCCTCGGCGGAGAAGCCTCCCCCGTCGGTGCCGACGTCGTAGGCCACGTCGTGGGGCTCGGTGTCCTCGCGCACGCCCTCGTCCGGCTGGACGATGCGGCCGGCTCGCAGTTCGGGATCCTCGGGGTACGGCGAATCCGCCTCGGGCGACTCGTCGGCCGGCCGGTCGGCCGCCGCGCCGGTGTCCGGTTCCTCGCGCTGCAGGCGCAGGTCGAGCGGCTCGCCTTCGCGCTCCTCGCGAGCGGTGGTGCCCCAGTCCTCGACCGCGACGCTCTCGTCGTGTGGCGTAGGGATGCCTTCCTGGCTGTCGCCGGTGATCCGCTTCTCGGGCAGGCCGTCGTTCATGCCGGGCAGGCCCTCTTCCTCGAACGGGTCGCCCGGGTCGGGGATGCGGCTGCTCATCGTCACTCCTCGCAGGTGGCGCGGTCGGTGACTGCGTCCTACCCGCGAGCGGCGGCCTTAGCGCCTGGTGACGGTCAGCGAGGGGTTGGAACCCGGGTGCTAGAGCGACGACTCGCCGTTGGGCGAGGTCGGGATCGTCGCGCCCGGATACGGCGGCGTGGCGCTCTCCGACCCGCGGAATGCTGCGCCCACGGTGTCGCGCACCTTGTCCCGTACGACGCGCTTCGCGGAGTCGGCCAGGTCGCTGGCCTGCGCCTGCAGCACCCCCGCCGCGCTCTGCACCGCCGGGCTCTCCGCGGCCCCGCGCAGCAGCGACATGATCTGCTCGTAGCGCTCGCGCCCGGCCCGGGACCCGAGCGTGTAGCCGATGGCGAAGCCCACCGCGAACGTCAGCTTGTAACGCATGTGTCCTCCACCGTGCGGTAGCCTCGTGCCCGTGGCAGGCGGTCAGCCGCCACCCATCCCGCGTAGCTCAATTGGCAGAGCGTCCGGCTGTTAACCGGCAGGTTACTGGTTCGAGTCCAGTCGCGGGAGCACAGGTCGGTATTTTCCCAGGTCACAGGCTTGCAGACCTTTCCGCGAAGATCGCTCGAGTGCGGTTGACGACAATTTTGACGACAACGCGGCGGCACACGAACCGAACAGCTGTGCGACGCGACGGGGCATGAGACCGGTCAACTACCGAACACCTGTGCGAGCCGGTTCAGCGCGTCACGGGCCAGCGCCTCGGTGACGTGCTGGTAGGTGTCGGTGGTCAGCCGGGTCGAGGAGTGGCCGAGGATGTCCGCCACGACCCGTACCGGCGCGCCCGACGTCATCAGCGCGGTGGCCGCGGAATGTCGGAGCACGTGGAAGCCACCGGGCACGTCCACGGTGGTGGCGAGCCGCCGGTACCAGCGCAGCACGTTGCTGTGGTCGAGCGGTGTACCGATCTCGGTGGCGAACACGTAGCCCTCGTCGCGCCAGGCCCGGCCGGCGCCCAGCCTCTCGCCGAGCTGGGTGGTGCGGTGGGCACGAAGCGCGTCCACCACGGGCGGCACCAACGGCAGCGTGCGCCGCGACCGCGCCGACTTCGGCGGGGTGCGGACCAGCTCGCCCTTGATCCGGTACAGCGTCCCGGTCACCCGCAGGGTGCCGGCGTCCAGATCGACGTCGTCCCAGCGCAGCGCGAGCGCCTCACCGATGCGCATCCCGGTGAAGACCAGCACGACGACCAACGCACCCAGCCGCTCGCGGCCGCTGGCCTGGATGATCCGGCCCACCTGCTCCGCGGTCAGCGTCCGCGCCTCCGGCGTGTGGGCCGCGGGCCGGGCGATCCTCGTCGCCGGGTTCGTTCGCAGCAGTCCGTCGCGGACCGCGACCTCGAGGGCGGCGCGTAGCACGTTGTAGACGGTGCGCCGCGTGGCACCCGACTTGCCCGCCTGGCGCAGGCCCAACAACATGGCCTCGACGTCGGTCGGCCGCAGCTTGGCCAGCGGGACGGCGCCGATCGTCGGCTTGAGGTGGACGCGCACCATCTTCGCGTAGAGATCTTTGGTCGACGCCTTGCGGTCCGAGGCGGCCACCGCGGTGGCCAACCACAGGTCGAGCCACGCCCCGAGCGACATGGACGAGTCGGCTACCGGCTCGCCAGCGTCCAACCGCTGGCGGACTTCGGTGAGCTTCGCCGACACCTCGCGTCGCGTCTGGCCGTACAGGACCTTGCGCTGGCGTGCGCCGGTCAGGTCGAGGTAGGAGATCCGCCCCTCCCAGCGACCGTCACGCCGTCTGCTGACCGATCCCTCACCGTTGCCGCGCTTGGCCATGGCCTTCGCCCCTTCCTGGACCCCTGGCTGCCGCCCTATCCGGAGTGTCACCGCCGACGAGGGCGGCGATCACTGCGCGCGTCGGGTCTGTGGACGGGCCGGCGAGCAACGCCTCTGTCTCCTGATGAAGTCCAAAATCGCGTCGTCCGGAATCCGGCGGGCCGCGCCGATGCGGATGGACTGCAGCTCACCGCTGCGGATCAGCGCGAACACCTTCGTCCGGCCGATGCCGAGTTCGTACGCCGCCTCCTTCACCGTGTGCAACAGCCGGCGCCCGTGCATCGCGTCATGAGGCAGCGCCTCGGCAT
>DASSKL010000089.1 GCA_035690485.1 Mycobacteriales bacterium
ACGAGCCACAGGTCGAGTGTGTGCCAGGTCATCGCTGGTCCCCCTTGTCTCGCAGCGCGAACGCACGCTCCGAGATGGCGTTGCGGACCCGGTGCTCGCGGAGTGTGCCCGTAGCGGCTTCGACGGCGGGCCAGTCGGCCATGACCCGCTGGAACCTGCGCTGGGCCTCTCGTCGCCCGCGTATGTCGTCTGGGTGCGGCTTCCAGGGCAGCCTCATGGCTTCGCCTCACCTTCGAGGGCGTGGTGCAGCGCATTCAAGACGGTGCTGGTGACCGGGATCGACTCGCCCATCACGAGCGAGAGCTGCTTGTCGCGCTCTGTGAGGGCCCGTTCGAGGAACGCGATTCGTCTGTCCTTCTCACGGAGTTCCCTCGCGGTGGCGAGCCGACCAGTGGCGAGCATCCAGAACAGGAGCACGATCAGGCCGACGACGCCGATTCCGTTCCACACTCCGGCTGGCACGTCGGTTATCACTCCAACCTGTTGCAGCGCCCAGACGGTCAGTAGCATCGCGGCTCCCATCGCGATCAGGCAGCCCACCGGGTGCGGGTGGTGGAGCCGCGTTGTACGTTCGTCCGATCGTCGGGGCGTGCGGTGGAGTCGCTTCGTCCCGGCGTAGGGGCCGGCCAGCTCCCGAAGTTAGGCCGGTCCCGCCCTCCTCTTGCGCTCCTGCATCCACGTCTCGATGTCGGAGCGAAGCCATACCTTCCCCATGCGCAGCTCGTACACCGGCCGCGGGAAGTTCGGGGTGTTGATGAGCTGCTGCACGCGCTGACGAGAGACGCCGAGCATGCCTTGGATCTCGGCGGCTCCGACCAGCGGTGGCAACTTCATATCGGACATTCTGCCCTAGTCTCTTGACAAGAGAGAGCAACACGCGGAATCTAGTCACATGACAAGAGCAACGGGGGACACTGGCAAGCCCGGAACCTACAGCCGCCGCCTCGCCGCGATCCGCGAGCAGCACGCCTACGAGCGCCGCATCGAAGCGTTCGGACTGACCGCGCTCCTCGCGCCGTACACGCTGCGGCCCGTCGTCCGCTTGCCCCGGCAGCGTCAGGGCTAGCCCGTTCGGGTCACCTACGGCTGTCCGAATGGCCGGGATTCGCCGATTTCGAGTACGGCGCGTCTCCTGCGGGTGTTTCCTACCTGAGCGGGGGAAGTTCCCCCAGTCGGAACACCCATGGGAGATTCCAATGCTTGAGTTCATGCAGCGCCTTGTGCGCCGTGACCGTCGCGAGGATGGTGCCTCGGCCGTGGAGTACGGCCTCCTGGTCGCCGCCATCGCCGCGATTATCGTCGTGATCGTGTTCGCCATCGGTAAGTTCGTGAAGGCTGGGTTTGCCCACACCTGCGACGGGCTGTCGGGTGGCGACTACGGCACCTACGCCGCCGGGGACAAGTGCCCCACTGGCTGATGTAGCATCTTGCGCGTCACTGCCCGGGCCTATCTTCCCAGTTGGGCCTGGCGGGACTTCCCGAGTGGGGGTCGCTTCCTCGACAAGAGGCGGTGGCCCCCACTCTTTGCGTGCTCAGCCGGGAATGCCGTAGACCTCGGCGGTCGAGCCAACCGCGTAGCTCTCGCCAGACGTCAAGTTGACGATCTGCACGGTGTCGATGACGTCGGCGGTGTTCTTCCATTGTCCACCGGACCAGACGGGACCGGCCGACGAGGTGGCGGTGGAGGTGGCCTTGACAGCGCGGGCCAGCCCGGTGGTGGCGTAGTCGTAGACCAGGGCGTCGAGCACCACCATGGAGCCGTCGTTGGGCAGCGCGCCACGGTGGTAGTACGCGTTCAGACCGAAGTCAGCGGAGGCGTGGAATGCCCCACTCACGAGGTACTGGCTCTGAGCGCCGTAGTTGTTTCCAGTGTCCAGAACTCCGCCGGATCCGAAGCGCAGCGCGATATAGCGGATGGCTCCGCCTACGTTGCTGAGCCGGGCACGGATGCGGAGGTCCCTGTAACCCGTGGTTGGCAGTGGGCTTAGGGTGATCGCCGCTTGCCCGGATGCGGTCACGGTGGTCGACGCGAGCAGGACCGCACCGCCTCCGCCCGCGCTGCTCGGCGGGGTCTGCCAATCGACGGCGGTGCCGTCTGCGTTGACCATCGGGACCTTTCCCGCAACGCCGCCGGCTGGGGAGAGGCCGCTGACGTGGAGTCTTGGATCGCTCATGGTCAGTCCGCCGTTCCGGGCACGATCACGATGATGTGCGCCTCGGAGATCACCGAGTTGACGTGGTTGGTTCGGTTGATGGGCACGTAGACGGCGCCGGACACGCTGGAGCCGTTGTTGGCGGCCGTGACTGCCGTGGCGCAGTTGGCATCCATCGGGAAGATCGTGCCGAGCGTGGTCGACTTGGACGGCTTCGTTGTATCAACGCTTGAAGATGTCCCGCCGCCCACCACGACGATCTTGAAGTCTGTCCAGGCTCCAGCATCCCCGGTGGCTTTGATGAGTGCGTAGTATTCGGCGCCCTGGCTCGTGTCGACAGTTCCTCCGGTCGGGAGGTGCCCTGATACGGAGTTGTTCGTGATGCCCGTTTGGCCGATGTACTGGTCGACGGTGATCGAGGTGGACTCGTCGTTATCGCTCAGGGTGTCGTTCGGGGCCGGCGAGGTAGTGCCCGTACCACTGATGGCCACGGTGTAGGGGCCAGCCAGTCCGAGGTCTTGCAGCACTACCGGGTCAGGGATGATGTGCGGCGCGATGGGGACGTCGCGGTAGGTGTACTGCGGGTCGATGAGATCCGTGGCGGCGAACACTCCGGTCGGGTCGGGCACGGTGAGCGTCGACCCGTCGAGGGTCCACTGCGCGGAGGTGAGTGGGATGCCGCCAAGGCCGCGCGGGTGCCACTTCACGTCGAGGCTGCCGTCGAGCGGAGTGTGTGAGAGCGCGATTGTCTGATCCCCGGCCACGGCCACCGTGTAGGTGTCGGTGTTGCAGAACTTCACCCCGGCGCCGGACGCGCCAGCCAGCCCGCGCACGTCGAGGATCTGCCACTCGTCCTCGTCCGCGTCGTACTCCAGGGTGCAGGATTCGCCCGGCCCTCCGCGGTCACCGTCCGCGAGCTTGTCGGCCAGGAAGTGCGGCACCGTGGCTTCGATCGGGTCGGGGTTGTCGTCGTCGCCGTCGAGCTGCACCATCGCCGTCTTCACCGTGAACGGCGCCTGGTACAGCGGGTTCCAGCAGTCCACCCGGTCACCGTCGGACGCCGCGGCAGGCAGCGGGTCCGTGAGGGTGACCGTGCTCGCGTCGTCGTCTGCGGTGGAGTAGGCGAGCACCGAGCCGCCGACCGACACCGAGCCGCCGTTCTCAGAGTCGAAGGCCGCGGCGTCGTACACGGGCAGCACCGTGACACCAGCAGCCACATCCGCGGTCAGCGTCGAGCCCACCGTCTCCGTGGACACCGACACGATCCGGCCGTGCTCACGCTCCACGGTGGTGCCTCCTGAGCTTGTGGTGCGGCGGATGCAGCGGCGGCCTCTCGTGATAGTTCAGCGACATGGCCGGAGCCTCCCCACCGTCACCGGACACGCCGATCGGGAACGCGAACGACCGCAGCCGGAACGTCGCCAGATCCCCATCCGTCGTGACCGCCCGGTACTTGTCGCCTTCCTCGAGGAACGCCAGCGGGACAATGTTCAGCGTCGCCTCACCAGCCACCGCGTCCTGCCGGTCCTCCAGGATCCGCTCAGCCTTGCGCTGCGCCTCCTGCACCGACCGGATGTGTGGGTGGGTCTCCCGCCGCACATGGAAACCGGGTACGTCGTGGAACGCGAGCTCCTCCGGCGAGAACGGCTCAGACTTGTTCGGCCGCGCGACCGCCCGGATCCGGCGCCTGGACCCGTGCACCCGGTGCCCGCGGATCTCCACCAAGTCCTTGAACCCGCGCATCCGGATGTCGGTCTCCACCGCCGCGACGATCTCCTGAGACGGGTCGAACGTGTACACCGGGCGCCGCGGCCACGGCCGCAGCGTGGCCACGTTCCCGCGGTAGAACAACTGGTAGTCCATGGACTCCGCGATCCGGTCGGCGTAGGCCCACGGACGGCCCATCCGGCCGATGTTGATGCTGCGGTGCAGGACCGGCTTGTCCATGCCGTGCGGGAAATCGAACCGGACCTCACCCATCCGCTCGGACAGGATCCGGCGGATCGCCTCCACCTTCGGGGTGTGCTTCGGGATGTGCAACGGCCGCCACGCCTGCCCCATGCCCAGGACCGCCTTGTCGGCGGCGGTGACCTGCACCACGTCGCCGGAGCGGGTCAGGTTGAACTCCGGGCGGCCCACGAACAGGTTGCAGTGGACGTGCTCGCCGAGGTCGTCCACCCGGACCACGTGGTCGACGTGGATCAGCGTCGT
>DASSKL010000090.1 GCA_035690485.1 Mycobacteriales bacterium
TCGGGTCAACACGATGACGCTGTCCAGGCCTGGGACCGGCAGCCTGATGACGACTGCGGGCCGCTTCTCCTTCGGGTCGTTCCCGCTCACAACGGCGGAGTCGATCCGATACAGCCCGCCGAGGCGTGGGTGAGTCAAGGCATTCAGCCTGGGCCTCCCCTCGACGCCGGTCAGTCGCAGCAGACGCGGAACCACGGCGCCACCGTTCAGGGCCGCCGCGGCCCACTCGACGACCGCGGGCTGTCGGGTGGTCACTATCCAAAGCCACCGAGCCAGACTGCCAAGTGCCGGTGCGGCGCGCCCTGGCTCTCCCGAATCGATCTCGTTGCCGCTCGATGCCCGCCAGCTCCACACGCGCTCCACGGCCCGCGCTCATGCGGCAGCAGTTTCTGGAACCAGTCTGGAATGATCTTGAAAGCAGGAAGGCCATGATCGGTGATCATGGCCCTGACCTGCGGTTTCACTAGTAGCGGGGGCAGGATTTGAACCTGCGACCTCTGGGTTATGAGCCCAGCGAGCTACCGAGCTGCTCCACCCCGCGTCGGTGTCACCACTATAGGTCAGCCCCGCCGCCCGCGCCAAAAGCCGGTAGGAACCCGACCGTCGGGATGATAGATCGGCGAGCATGAGGCTTCATCTCGACACCGACCTCGGATCCGACCCGGACGACGCGTGCGCCCTCGCGATGCTGCTGGGCACGCCCGACGTCGAGCTGGTCGGCATCACGACCACGATCGACCCGGGCGGCATCCGCGCCGGCATGGTGCGCGAGGTGCTAGCCGTCGCGAAGGGCCACGAGGCGCGAGCCGTCGCGAGGGACCGCGACGTGCCGATCGCAGCCGGCGCCGAGGTGACCCTGACCAGCCGTACGACGCCCGGCGACATCCCGACCGGCGACCGCTGGTGGCCGCGCCCCATCACGCCGCGACCGAGCCCGCCCGGCGCGGCTCTCGACCTGCTCGCCGCATCCCTCGAGTCGGGAGCCACGGTCGTCGCCATCGGCCCCTACACCAACCTGGCGCTGCTCGAGACCCTGCGCCCGGGGTCGCTGAGCCAAGGCCCGATCGTCCTGATGGGCGGCTGGGTCGGCGGCCGGTTGCCCGAGGGCTTCCCCGCGTGGGAGGCCGACCGCGACTGGAACGTCCAGTGCGATCCCTACGCGGCGCGGGTGGTCTTCGACGCAGCCACCGACCTGACCCTGGTCACCATCGCCGCCACGATCCGGGTGCCGGTTTGCGCAAGCGACCTGCCGCGACTCGAAGCGGCCGGCGCGCTGGGCGAGCTGCTCGCCCGCCAGGCGCGAGCCCAGGGTGAGGCGCACTACGCGGGCGTGGGCCGGCGCTACTCGCGGCTGCCCGACGACCTGCTCAACTTCCACCACGACCCGCTCGCGTGCGCGGTCGCCGCCGGCTGGGACGGCGCCGACGCCGGCGTACGCCGTCTGGTCCCGGTCGAAGAACGCGGCGTCCTGCGGTTCGCGGAGGACCCGGCCGGGCGACCGGTCAAGGTCGTCGACGAGGTCGACGGCGACGCGTTCCGGGAGCACTGGTTTCGTTGCATCGAGCGAGCAGCAGCGCACCCGCAGCCCTAGACTGGACGGCGTGCCTGCGTACGACTACCGCTGCCGCGAGTGCGCCACGGTCTTCACCGTCGAGCGCTCCATGAGTGCCGTCGCGACGGCGGAGCGCTGCCCGCAGGGCCACGACGACGTCGCCCGCGTCTGGTCCGCCGTCTCGGTCGGTGGTCGGGCGAGCGCCCCGGCTCCGGCCGGTGGCTGCTGCGGCGGCGGCTGCTGCGGCTGACCGGATCCAGCGCGAGGCGGGCAGCAACCGAGGCCGTCAGTCGACGCCGCTCGCGCGTGTGGCCGGGTCCAGGCCCACGGACAGCAGCGCGTCCTTCGGCGCCGCCCCGACCTGCCGCGGCAGCAGCAACGTCATCGCCACCGCGACCAGCGACACCGCCACCACCACGACGATGAAGATGTCGCTGGCACGTTGCAGCCCGATGTGCCCGGCCAACGTGCCCACGCCGATCACCGGCAGCGACAGCGCGATGTAGCCCACGATGTTGTAGGCGCTGACCACCTCGGCCCGCCGCCGCGGCGGCGCCACATCGTTGAGCAGCTGCAGGCTTCCCATGAACGCGATACCGCTTCCCGATCCGGCGAGCACCGTCCCGCCCACGAACAGCCCGATGCTCGACGCCGACAGGCTCCACCCCACGAGCACCATGCCGACGCACAGGCCGAGCGCGCCGAGCACCATCGTCCGCCGGCTCGGCCACAACCGCAGCCAGATCTGCGCCAGCCCGCCGATGCCCGCGTTGACGAACAGCACGAGCCCGGCGACCGCGTGGTTGCTCACGTGCAGCAGGTCGCGGTCGATCGACGGGCTGAGCGAGCCGTAGAGCGCACCCACCGCCCACGCCACCGCCAGCATCAGCGCCGCCGCCGCAAACGGGTGCCGGATCGACCGCGGCACCGACGGCCGCTGCAACCGCCAGGCGAACGACTCCACCGCGACGACCGTCTCCGGCACCACCCGGCGCAGCAGCAGCCAGCCGGCTGCGATCAGCGCGAGCTCGAACAGGAACGGCAGCACCCGCGGCAGCGGCGCGTACTCCGCCAGGATCCCGACGATCAGCGGCCCGCCGGCAGCCCCAGCGATGAACGACAGCGTGTTGAGGAACGACGCCCGCCGCCGGTCGCCGTTCGGCTCCAGCTCGACGAGAGCGGCGGTCGCCGCCGCCGTCAGCGTCCCGGTCGCCAGCCCCTGCACCGCGCGTGCCACCAGCAGCCAGCCGGTGTCCGCGGCCGACGCGAAGAGCACGGCGCTCACCGCGAGCATCACCAGCGACGGCAGCATGATCCGGCGTCGGCCCAGCTCGTCGGACAGCCGGCCGAACGCGACCAGCGCGACGATCACCCCGAGGGCGTACGCCGCGAAGATCCAGGTCAACGTCGCGGCGGAGTAGCCGAACCGCTGCTGCCAGATGACGTAGAGCGGGGACGGCGCGTTGCTGGCCAGCGTCGTCGTGAACATGACGAACGCGACGACGGCAACCGGCGACAACCTCGCGGCGCGCGCCGCCGAGCCCGTCACCGCATCCCCTGCCGTCGAACTTGACACCCGCGTCAAGTCTCGCACGGCCTCAGCCGCGCGGCGAATGGATCAGCGCCGCAGCCGGCGCCCGCACCTAGTAGGGCGGCCGCACCTAATAGAGAGGAAGGGATCAGCCCGGCGAGCCCCAGCCGCCACCGCCCGGCGTGACAACGGTCACGATGTCGCCGGCCGCCAGCTGCCGGCGCACCTTCGGCGCCAGCTCCTCCTCGTTGAGCAGGTTGCGGCCCAACGCACCCGGCGCACCGCCGGCGGCTCCCGTCGGCGGGTGCCGACGCCGGTCGGTCAGCAGGCTGACCGAGGCCTCCTCGAGCACGCGCACCGCCCGCACCACGCCGTCGCCGCCGCGATGCGCCCCGGCGCCGCCGGAGCCGTCGACCAGCTCGTAGCGCTCGACCCGCACCGGGTACTCCAGCTCCAGCGCCTCCACCGGCGTGTTCAGCGTGTTGGTCATCCCGACGTGCACGCCCGACGGGCCGTCGCCGCGTGCCGACGCTCCCTGGCCACCGGCGATCGTCTCGTAGTAGGTCCAGCCCGCGCCGCCGATGACGAGGTTGTTCATCGTCCCCTGCCCGGCTGCGGGCACGTCGGCCACCGAGGACAGTGCGGCCAGCACCGCGTCGGCGATCCGCTGGCTGGTCTCGACGTTGCCCGCGACCACCGCGTGCGGCGGCCGGGCGTTGACGAGAGAACCTTCCGGCGCGGTGACGCGCAACGGCACATAGGTCCCGGCGTTGGCCGGCACGTCCTCGGGCAGCAGCACCCGCAACGCGAAGTAGCAGGCCGAGCGGGTCACCGCCAGCGGGCAGTTGACGTTGCCGGCCACCGCGGCCGCGGTGCCGGTGAAGTCGACGTGCATCTCGTCGCCATCGACGGTGACCGCGACGACGATCGGGATGTCGACGTCGACGACACCGTCGCCCTCGAGCTCGGTGCGCGCCTCGTAGCGGCCGTCGGGCAGCGCCCGCAGCGCCTCACGGCTGCGCCGCTCCGCGTAGGCCAGCACGTCGGAAAACCCTTGCAACACGACGGAAAGCCCGCGTCGCGCCGCCAGCTCCGCAACCCGCCGGGCACCCAGCAGGTTCGCCGCCGCCTGCGCGCGGAAGTCACCGCGCCGCAGCCGCGGCGTGCGCGAGTTGGCGCAGACCAGGTCGAGCACGTCGTCGGTCAGCCGCACGGCCGGGATGACCAGCCCCTCCTGCCAGAGGTCCTGCGAGTCGGCCGGCATCGACCCCGGCGCCATCCCGCCGACGTCGGAGTGGTGCGCCCGCGTCACGGCGTATCCGACGATCTCGCCGTCGACCGCGACCGGCGAGACCATCGTGATGTCGGGCAGGTGGGTGCCCCCGGCGTACGGGTCGTTGAGCACCCACACGTCGTCGGGCCGCGGGCCACGCGCCATCACCGCGGCCACCGACTCCGGCATCGCGCCGAGGTGCACCGGGATGTGCTCGGCCTGTGCCACCAGCCGCCCGGCCACGTCGAACAGCGCCGCCGAGCAGTCGCGCCGCTCCTTGATGTTGGAGGAGTAGGCGCTGCGCACGAGCACCGTGCCCATCTCGTCGGCGATGCCGGCCAGCGCGCTGCGCAGCACCGACAAGGTGATCGGGTCGAGGCTCACGGCTGCCGCTCCAGGACCAGCGTGCCGACCTCGTCGACCCGGCCGGCCCAGCCCGGCAGCACCAGGCAGGTCGCCTCGGCCAGCTCGACGATCGCCGGACCGCGTACGACGGACCCGCGACCCATCCGCCCGCGGTCGAGCACCACCGCGTCGACCTCCCCGCCGGCGAGCAGGACCGTGCGCCGGCCGGTGACCGCATCGTCGACCGGCGCGCGCTCGGCGAGCGTCGGCACCGCGCCGGCTCGGGTGGCGACCAGCCGGACGTTGACGACCTGCACCGGCTCGTCGTCGATGCGGTGGCCGTAGCGCTGCTCGTGCAGCGCGTGAAACGCCTCGACCAGACCGGCCGGCTCGTCACCCGGCACGGTCAGCTCGAACGACTGCCCGGCGTAGCGCAGGTCCGCGAAGCGTTGCAGCGCCGGCGCTTCGAGGTCGGCGAGCGCCCGCTCCTCCAGCGCCGCGAAGGCGGCCGGCAGGCCGGCGTCGCCGACGACCGGCTGCACGTAGTCGCGGCGTACGTCGGAGATCGCCAGCCCCAGTGCCGAGAGCACCCCGGCCGCGCGCGGCAGCAGCACCGTGCGGCAGCCGAGCGCGTCGGCGAGCGCGCAGGCGTGCAGCCCGCCGGCGCCGCCGAACGCGGCCAGCGCGAACTCCCGCGGGTCGAGCCCGCGCTCGACGCTGATAACCCGCAGCGCCCGGACCATCTCCTCGTCCGCGACCTGCACGACCCCGAGAGCGGCCTGCCGCGCGTCGAGGCCGAGCCGCCGCCCGAGTCCCGCCATCGCTGCCTCGGCCAGGTCACGGCGCAGGGTCAGCCCACCACCGAGCCGCGCGCCGTCGGGCAGCGCGCCGAGCACCAGGTCGGCGTCGGTCACGGTGGGATCAGTGCCGCCGAGGCCGTACGCCGCAGGCCCGGGTTCCGCACCGGCGGAGCGCGGCCCGACCCGCAGGGCGCCGCCGTCGTCGACCCAGGCGATCGACCCGCCGCCGGCGCTGACCGTGTGCACGTCGACCATCGGCAGCCGCAGCGGCACGCCGGCCACCACCGCGTCGGTGGTGGTCTGCACCTGTCCGTCGACGACGGCGGCGACGTCGGTGCTGGTGCCGCCCATGTCGAAGGTCAGCACGTCGCGGAAGCCCGAGCGGGACGCGACGTGCGCCGCACCGACGACCCCGCCGGCAGGTCCCGACAGCACGAACCGCGCCGGGCCGGCCGCTGCCGTCCCCGCATCCACGACGCCGCCGGAGGACTGCATCACCAACGGCGCCGGCAGGCCGGCCTCGGCCGCCCGCGCGACGAGCCGTTGCAGGTAGGCGCCGAGCCGCGGCCGCAGGTAGGCGTCGGCCGTCGTCGTCGACGTCCGCTCGTACTCGCGGAACTCCGGCAGCACCTCGCACGACAGCGACACCGGCACGTCGGGCAGCCGCTGGCGCAACGCGGCCGCGACCGACCGCTCGTGCGCCGGGTGCAGGAAGCCGAACAGCAGGCAGACCGCCACCGCCTCGACCCCGGCGGCCGCGACCGCCTCCACCGCCGACGCGAGACCGGCCGGATCCAGCGGCTCGATCACGCCGGCCGCCCCCATCCGCTCGCGCACGGTGAAGCGCAGGTCACGCGGCACCAGCGGCGGCGGCCGGTGCCGCGTCAGGTCGTAGAGCGACGCGCGGTTCTGCCGGCCGATCTCGATGACGTCACGGAAGCCCTCGGTCGTGACCAGCGCGGTGCGCCCGCCGCGCCGCTCGAGCAGCGCGTTGGTCGCGACGGTCGTCCCGTGCGCGAACACGGCGACGTCGTGAGCGGCGAGGCCGGTCGCCTGCCAGCCGGCGACCACGCCGGCCGACTGGTCGCGCGGCGTCGACGGGACCTTCGCGGTGAGCACCGCGCCGTCGGGGCGGACGACGACCACGTCGGTGAACGTGCCGCCGACGTCGACACCGAGCCGCAGTCCCGACCGTCCTGGCGTCGAGATCACCGGCCGCGGCGGACGACCGGCCGGCCCGCCGTACGCCGGCGCGGCACGTCCGCCACCGCGGGCAGGTCGAGACCGAACTCCGCACCCCGGCCGGGCGAGGAGGAGGCGACGAACGGAAGCCGGAAGTCCTCGGCCAGCCGGCGGACGAACGACAGGCCGAGGCCCAGACCGCCGACCCGGCGGGTGGCCGAGCCGTCGGCCTGCGAGAAGTCTCCGACGAGCGTCGGCAGCAGCGACGGGTCGACACCGGGTCCGGCGTCGCGCACCGACAGCCGCACCCGGCCCGACGGAGTCAGCCCGGCGGCCAGCGTGACCGGCCCGGTCGTGTACTTCACCGCGTTGTCGGCGAGCTCGGCCAGCGCCTTGCCCACCCACACCTCGTCGATGTCGACCTGCGGCAGCCGGGCGGCCACCCGGCGGCGGAACTCCCGCTCCGGCCAGCGCGCCCGCCAGTCGTCGAGCAGCGAGTCGACGTAGCCGCCGACGGCGACCGGGTGCCGCGACGGCTGGACCCGACCGGCCTCCAGCGCGGCGACGTCGACGAGCAGGTCGACCACGCGACCCATCCGGGTGCTCGAGTCGACGATCGTGGCGGCGTACTCCTCGACCTTCGCGTCGGGCAGCTGCGGCCGCTTGCGCAGGATCTCCGCGTAGCCGCGGATCGGCGTCAGGGGCGTGCGCAGCTCGTGGCTGACGTTGGACAGGAACTCCGTCTTCATCCGCTCGACCTCGCGCTCGCGGGTCATGTCGCGCAGCAGCACGACCGCCCCGTGCCGCTCGCCGCGCGCGTCGACCAGCGGCGCGGTGGCCGCCCGCACCGGGACGGTCGACGCGTCGGATCGGCGCAGCAGCACGTCGCGCTCGCCGGGCTCCCCGCCGACCGCGAGCGGTCGCGCCCCGTCGGGCCCGACAACGCACGCGACCTCGGCGAGCGACTTCCCGACGGCACCCGCCGCGTCGGCGCCGAGCAGCTGGGCCGCCGCCGGGTTGACGCTCGTCACCGTGCCGTCGTCGGCCGTCGTGACGAGCCCGTCGTTCATCGAGCCGACCACGGTCTCCAGCCGGGCGCGCAGCGCGGCCTCCTGGTCGGCCACGTCGCGCAGCTCGTCGGTCATGACCCGCAGCGAGACCGTCATGTTGTCGAACGCCCGGGCCAGCGACCCGACCTCGTCGCGCCCGCTCACCCCGCTCTGCGCAGACAGGTCGCCCCGGCGCACCCGTCGGGCCGCGTCGGTGAGGCGCAGGACCGGGTCGACCGTACGCCGCGCCAGCACGAGCCCCAACAGGCCCGTGACCACCAGGACACCCAGCGCAGTAAGGAAGAGCTGGCTCAACGCGCTGCGCTGAGGGGCGAGCGCCTTCGTCGCCGGTTCGGAGATGGCGAGCGTCGCGACCTGCAGGTCGTCGTTGTCGGCGGCGGTCAGCGGCACGAACCGCACGGCCGGCGCGTGCCCCTCCGCACCGATGCCGACACCCGCGTCGGGCAGCTGCCCGTGCAGCACGCCGGCGGACTCGGCGGCCTTCAGCACCCGGCCGCGCTCGCCGCTCGAGAGGCTGGAGGCCAGCACGTCGCCGTCGGCGATCAGTGTGACGCCGGCGGCGGCGAGCTGTGCCTGCGTGCGCAGGAACGTGTCGTCGAGCACCGTGCCGTAGACGGCGACGAAGTCGGGCGGCCCCGAGGCGACCGCGCCGGCCGAGCGGAAGCCGCCGGCCACGCCGACGACCGCGGCGACAGGACGCTGGCCGGGCAGGATCGTGAGCGCGCCACCCTCCGGCGTCTGGCCCTTGGCCGCCGCCTGCACGAGCGGTTCGGCGGCGAGCTGCTGCAGCGCCGCGTCGGACAGGTCCCCCGCCAGCCGCGACGGCCCGACCGTCCGATCGACCACCGCGGCGAAGTACCGGGGATAGAAGGCATAGGTGCGCAGCAGGTTGTCGCACTGCGCCGACTGCACCGCCGACTGGCTCACGCAGGCGGCGGCGACCCGGGCGACCAGCGACACCTGGCGCGCGATCGCCTGCTGGATCTGGTCGGCCTCGCCCGCGGCGACGTTGCGCAGCTGGTCGTCCTGCTGGGCACTGGCCTTGTTGGCTACGCCGTTGCCGACGACGCCGACCGACGCGACCGCCATGACCACGACGCCGGCGAGGATCGCCCCGACGACCCGGGCCAGCATCGACATGCGGGCCAGGGCCAGCACGGCGGCACAGGCCGCGAGCCCGGACAGCGCGCGGATGGCCAGCACCGCCAGTGCGGCCGGGTCGTCGTGCGACGCCCAGATCGCCGGCACGGCCGCGATGCCCGCCGTCGCGGCGGCGATCGCGACCAGCAGGCCCAACAACCCGTCGCGCCGGCGCGCGGCGAAGGCGGCCGCGGCCGCGGCGGCGAGCCCGGCCACGCCCGCGGCCACCGAGGGCGCGACCGGCGCCCCGAGCGGCACGACGACGCCCGCGACGGAACCTGCCGACAGCGCGACCGCATGCGCGGGCATCCGCGGGGCCTGCATGGCGCCCCCGAACAGCCCGCCCGCGACGAGGATCAGGCCGCCGGCGCGCAGCAGCGCCAGGATCGCCGACGACGCCTCACCGAACAGCAGCGCGGTCGCCGCGTCGGCGGCCGCCAGGGCCAGGCAGCCGGCGACGAACGCGGGCGTCCCGGGCCGGCGCAGCCGCGGGAAGGTGCTCGCCCCCGCGACCCCCAGCCAGCCGGCGACCGAGAGCAGCTGGACCACGCCCAGCAGCGCGAACGGGACGGCCGGCTCCACGTTGTGGAGCGTAAGGGTGAAGGCCGCGGATCAGGGCAGACCGCGCGCGAGCCGACATCGCCGTCAGCAGTGCGGCACGCGGTCCGGATGCGTCCCGAGGTCCTCCAAGGCCTGCACCGCGCCGGCCAGCGTCGTGATCCTCACCAGCCGCACCCCGTCGGGTGCCGTGCTGCGCGCCCCGGCGCAGTCGCCGGCCGGGACCAGGAACACCTTGGCCCCGGCGCGCGCCGCCGCGACGACCTTCTGCTGCACGCCGCCGATCGGCCCGACGTTGCCGTCGGTGTCGATCGTGCCGGTGCCGGCCACGAACCGGCCTCCGGTGAGCGACCCCGGTGTCAGCTTGTCGATCAGCCCGAGGGCGAACATCGTGCCCGCGCTCGGCCCGCCGACGTCCTGCAGGCGGATGTCGACGCTGAAGGGGAAGTCGTGCTTCACGACCGGCGCGAAGCCGACGACCGTACGCCGCTGCGCCCCGGTCCCCGCGACCGTCGTCGTCACCGCCTGCTGCAGCGTCTTGCCGTCACGCTTGATCGTGAGCTTCAGGACGTCACCGGGCTGGTGACCCGTGATGATCGTCCGCAGCTGCTTCTCCGAGGTGATCGGCTGCCCGTCGATGCTCTCGATGACGTCGCCGGTCTTGAGCACCTCGGCGGCCGGGGCGCTCTTCGTGATCTCACCGACCGCGACGACGGTCTTGACCGGGATGTGCAGGTAGGTGAGCGCCGCGGTCACGGCGTTCTCCTGCGACTGCTGCATCTCCTGGGCGTTCTCCTGCTGCACCTGGTCGACGTTCTCCCCCGGCGGGAAGATCAGCTGCTCGGGCACGACGGCGGTGTCGCGGTCGAACCAGTCGGCCAGGGCGGAGAACAGCGTCGGCTGGTGCCTGGGGTCGCCGACGACCGACACCGTGGTCAGCGCGAGCGTCCCCTCGGTGGGGTAGGTCGGATGGCCCTTGACCACGATCAGCGGCTGGTCGGTGCCGGGCTCGTTGCCGAGAGTGTTGGTGATCGGTCCGGGTTGCAGGGCGACATAGGGCACCGGCAGCACGCTGCCGACGACGCCGAGGATCACCAGCGCCGTCGCCGCCACGATCAAGGTCAGCGCGCGCCGGGACACGCCACGAGGCTAATGCCCGGAGTGCGGACCTCGACGACCTCGCCGCGCCGAGGCGGCAGAGGTCAGGACGCGAAGAACGCCAGGCCGCGCCGGCCGTTGCTCGAGTGCTCCTCGCGAGCGGCCGGCACCATCTCCTCGACCGGCTCGTCGGCAGCGACCTCGGCGACGGGCTCCTCCGCCGCATCCGCGACCGGCCCGGCCGGCTCGTCGGCCACCGGCACGGCGACCGGCACGGCGGCCTCCGCGGGGGCCGCGCCGACCTCGACGCGGTAGTAGGGCCGGAACGCCAGCGGGACCTCCGCCAGCGCGTAGGCCGAGACCTCGCTGACGCCCTCGACGTTGCGCAGGTGCTCGACGAAGCGGACCGCCTCGTCGAGTGACGGCAGCCGCCGGAAGGCCGGCCCGCCGTCCGCACCCGGGAAGAACACGACGTGCTCGCTGCGGTTGTCCATGACGAGACCCTCCAGTGCGCGTGCGGTGCCTGTGCGTGCTCCCCTGGTAGTCGGCATCGCGAAATCCCCGATTGAGCGAGGGGCGCTACGACCGTGATGCGCCCGAATGAACTTCGGACACCCGAGGGCAAAACGCGCAACCTCCCGTGACCTCTGGAGCGGCGGGTCGTTTGATGAGGCGCTGAACTCCACCCCGCGCAATCGGAGAGCCCACCCCGATGACACCTGCCGCCACGGCGACCGAGGCTGCGGTCCTCCTCGACGAGCCGGCCGTCGACGAGCGCGCTCTCGTCGATGACGTCACCGTCGATGCACCGCCGCGGCTGGTCCTGGTCCCCGACACCGAGGACGAGCCGGCCGGGTTCGACTTCGAGCTGGCCCTGCAGGACGCATCGGTGCGCATGCGCCGCTACGCCGTACGCCGCCTCTACCACGACGCCGACGCCGACGAGATCGTCCAGGAGGCGATGCTCCGCGCGCTGCAGCACCGCTCGCGGTTCGCGTCCGCCGACGACCTGCACGCCTGGCTGACCGTCGTCACCGGGCACCTGGTCATCGACCGGATCCGCCTGCGGGGCAAGGCGACCCCGGTCGCCGAGCTGCCGAGCGGCAGCCGCGTGGCCCGCGACACTGCCGACGTCGTCGTCGCCCGGCAGGAGGCGCGGGTCGCGCTCGACGCGCTCGAGGCCATGCCGACCCGCCAGGCGGCGGTGCTGTGGGCCCGCGAAGTGGAGGGCCTCGACTACGCCGCCATCGGCACCCGCTACGCGCTGTCCGAGGCCTCGGTCCGCTCGCTGCTGCACCGGGCCCGCAAGACGTTGCGCCGGGAGTACGCCGCCCGCGGCGGCACCCTGCCCGCCGGTGGTCTGGTCGTCCTGGCGCCGTGGCTGCACCCGCTGCGCGCGCTGACCAGACTGCGCAACTCGGCTCGCCGGTTGGCCGGGCCGGCCGCATCGGTCGCGGTGATCGCCGCCGCGGGGCTGGTCCCGGCGCTGTCGCAGCACGCGCGGGCGCCCCAGCCGGTTCCCGCCGTACGCCTGCCGCTCGCCGCGGCCGAGGCGCCGGCGGCGCAGCCGGCCACCACTGCGGCGACGTCGCCCGCCGCGACCCCGGCCGCAGCGACCCCCACGCAGCCGTCGGCGGCCGGTCCGATGATCGGCCTGCCCGTGAAGCTGGAGTCGGTGCACGCCTGCTCGTCGGTCTCCGCGACCGTCGTCGGCGTCAACTGCCTGTCGACGCAGGACCAGCCCCGCATCTACGTCGGCCCCTCGCTACCCGGCAACCCGACCGGCGTCCAAGGGCTCGCCATCGAACACAGCTCGCTCAACTGTCAGCTAGTCCCCGCCACACTGCTCACGAAGTGCACCCAGGACGGCAGCGCCCCAGCCAGCCAGCAGGGCATCCTCCCGGTGCTCTCGACCCGCGGAGAGTCCCGATGAACCGTCGCATCAGCCGTCGCGCGGCCTTGCTGCTCACGACCGGCGCCATCCTCGCCGGCGGTGCCGCAACCGCCGCCGCCGCCAACGCCGTCACCGTGCCCGGCGTGCCGGGCCTGCCCGGTGGTCAGCAGCAGACCTGCGTCGTGCTGCTCGGCAGCGGCAACTCGGTCGTCGACCGGGTCTGCGTCGCCTACTGAGCTTCGGCCGGCGAGCCGGCCCCGCGGTGTGACGGTCGCCTAGTGGTGCGCCGACTCCTCCATGCCGGCGCGTCGCTGCGCCGGTGGCCGGGGGGCGGCGCCCATCGCGAGGCGGAACTTCTCGTAGGCCGCGACGCTCTCGCTCGCGTCCTGCGGGCCACGGGGTCGCGCCGACCAGTGCGCCCACGCCGTCGCCAGCAGGACCGCGAGCAGCGGGATCCCGAGCCAGGCGACGTTCGACACGCTGTGCACTCTAGTCCCGCTGAGCCCCCCGGCGCGACGTCCGAGGGAGTGGCGTTCAGGGGGTGCCGACCCACTCCTGCGTGCCGTCCGCGAACAGCTGGTGCTTCCAGATCGGCACGCCCGACTTGAGGTCGTCGATCAGCCGCCGCGCGGCCTCGAACGCCTCCCCACGGTGCGGGCACGACGCCCCGACGATGACCGCGATGTCGCCGACGACGAGGTCGCCGGTGCGGTGCACGGCGGCCAGGCGTACGACGGGGAAATCGGCCGCCACCTTCTCCGCGATCGCCCGCAGCTCCGCCGTCGCGGTGGGGTGCGCGCTGTAGCCGAGCTGCTCGACGCCCTTGCCCTCGTCGACGTCGCGGACCGTCCCGATGAAGATGACGGCACCGCCGGCGGCCGGGTGCGCGACCGCCTGCCAGACCTCGTCGAGCGATAGCGGCTCGTCGCGGATGTCGAGCAGCGTGATCGCCTCCACCTGGGCGACCCTACGACGGCTACCGTGGTCGAGGTGAGCAACCTGCCGTTCGGCTTCCAGCCCGGTCGCGGCGACGACGAGGGCGACGACAAGCCGGCCCAGCCGGCCGACCCGTTCGCCGCGATGTTCGGACCGGGCGGGGCACCCGACTTCGGCGAGGCCCTGCGCCGGCTCGGTGACCTGATGTCCGGGCAGAGCGGCCCGGTCAACTGGAAGGTCGCCCGCGACACCGCGTTGCAGGCGGCCGGTGCGGCCGATCCCGGGACGACCGCGGCCGACACCGCGGCGGTGACCGAGGCGATCCGGCTGGCCGACATGTGGCTCGACCCGCACACCTCGCTGCCCAGCGGGGTGAGCGCGACCGAGGCGTGGAGCCGACGGCGCTGGGTGGAGGCGACGCTCGACGCATGGGCGCAGCTGTGCGACCCGGTTGCCGCCCGGGTCGTCAGCGCGATGGGCGCCGCGCTGCCGGCGCAGATGCCGGAGGCCATGCAGGGCATGGCCGCCCCGCTGCTCGGGATGATGCAGCAGGTCGGCGGGCTGATGTTCGGCGCGCAGGTCGGGCAGGCCATCGGCTCGCTCGCCGCCGAGGTGGTGTCGTCGACCGACATCGGGCTGCCGCTCGGCCCGGCCGGGCGGGCGGCCCTGCTGCCGGCCAACGTGGCGGCGTTCGGCGAGGGGCTCGAGGTGCCGGCCGACCAGGTGCGGCTGTTCCTCGCCCTGCGCGAAGCGGCCCACCACCGGCTCTTCGGGCACGTGCCCTGGCTGCGCGGGCACCTCTTCGACTCCGTCGCGGCCTACGGCCGCGGCATCCAGGTCGACACCTCGGCCATGGAGAGCGCGCTGCGCGAGATCGACCCGCAGGACCCCGAGTCGTTGCAGCGGGCGCTGTCCGGCGGCATGTTCGAGCCGGAGAACACCCCCGAGCAGCAGGCCGCGCTCACCCGGCTCGAGACCGCGCTCGCGCTGGTCGAGGGCTGGGTCGACGAGGTGGTCGCCGACGCGGCCGGGCAGCTGCCCAGCGCGGCGGCACTGCGCGAGACCGTACGCCGCCGCCGGGCCACCGGCGGCCCGGCGGAGCAGACGTTCGCGACCCTCGTCGGGCTCGAGCTGCGGCCGCGCCGCCTGCGCGACGCGGCCGCCCTCTGGCGGGCCGTCACCGAGGCGCGCGGGGTCGAAGGCCGTGACGCGGTGTGGAGCCACCCCGACCTGTTGCCCGGCGCCGATGACCTGGACGACCCGACCGGCTTCGCGGCCCGGGCCGGCGCCGGGGCCGACATCGACATCTCCAGCCTCACCGACGGCACGCCACCTGCGGACACGGAGCAGAACGAGGGCTGACGTCGCCCGCCGGGCGACCTCAGCGACCGGACAGCAGGGCACGGGTGGCCTCCCAGCCCTCGAGGCCTGGATCCAGACGAGCGATGTCCTCCGGAGCGCGCAGCCTGCGCCAGCCCGGCCCGACGACGAGGGCGCCGGCCGCCGGCGCCGATGAGCGCAGCCGGTCGAGCGCGTCGGCGTCGTCCAGACCCACCCGGCTGTCGGCGAACCAGCCGGGCACCGGCAGCCGGCAGGCCATCGCGACCAGCCCGCCACCCTCGGCCGGGCACACCGCGACCCCGGCCGACGACAGGCCACTGAAGAGCTTGGCGACCAGCAGGCCCGGCAGGTCGGGCGCGTCGGCGGCGACCACCGCGGCCTCGTCGGCTCCCAGCCGGCCCAGGTCGGCGAGGACGCCGATCTCGACGGGCACACCGGCGGCTGTCCTCGGCACGGCCACCACAGGGGTCGAAGGCCACCCGGCCTTGGCCGACGACTCCACCAGCGACGGCGGCGCCGCGATCGCGGCCTCGACCTGCGCCAGCCGGTCGAGCAGCTCGAAGACGTCCTCGAGCATCGCCTCGGTGTAGCGCGCCGGATCCACGCCGGGCGGAGTGATCGACGGGTCGTCGGGTCGGGCCAGCACTGCCGCCATCCGCACGGTCATGCGTCGGACAGGTCGAGCCCCGCGGCCGCCGCGACGCCCTCCAGGTAGCCGCGCGCCCGCTCCAGCTGCGGGTAGCCGCGCAGCAGCGCCCAGAAGGCGGGTCCGTGTCCCGGCTCGAGCAGGTGCGCGAGCTCGTGCAGCAGGACATAGTCGACGACCCAGGCGGGCATGTCCTGCAATCGCTGCGAGAGCCGGATCGTGCGGTCGCCCGGGGTGCAGGATCCCCAGCGCGACTGCTGGTTGCCGACCCAGCGCACGCTCGCCGGCTCCGCCCTCCCACCGAGATAGGCCCGCGACAGCCGCCCCGCTCGGGCGAGCAGCTCGGCGTCGCCGGGTCGCCGGCGGGTCTCGCGCTGCGCGAGCCGCTCGACCATCAGCGCGACCCACCGGTCCTCCTCGGCGCGCGACATCCGCGCCGGCAGCAGGACCACGACACGCTCACCTCTGCGGTAGGCCGACACGGTCTTTCGGCGTCGCGCGCTGCGGACGATCTCGACCTCCGGCACACCGGCGCGGTCGGCCGTCGGAGGGGTGGGAGCAAGGGGCACGATCGGCACGCTAGGTCGGCGCCGCACGGGCGTCCAGCGTCGCCACGCAGCTTGGGGAAAGCCGCCGAGCGGCCGGGCGGGCGCGCGGTGCGGGAGCGAGCGAATCCGCAGGCCGACTAGTTTTCTTCCCCAGCCGGTGCACGACGTTCGCGCAGGTCAGAGCCCTAGGCAACCCGTTGTTCACAGGGTTGCCCACAGCGTTCTCCCGAGGCTGTCCACAGCGACATCCCGTCCCCTCCACACCCCGTCCCCAGGCCTGTCCACAGGGGCTCGAGGTCCGACGTTGACGGTCCCCGGACGGGCTCCTAGCGTCGTCGTCGACGGAGCCCCCGGAGTCCGGAAGTCCGCTCGCAAGGGGAAGGCGAGCGGCCGACCGGGTTTCGGGGGCTTCGTGATGCGCGGCCCGCTCAGGCGCGGCATGCGGCATCACACGCGTATTCACGGGTAGGGTGGCGCCCGGACCTGGCCAGTACCGGTGCCAGGCACCGGCGTAACCCACGAGGAGGGCACGCGATGGCTGACACCTATGAGGGCTACTGCGTGAAGTGCAAGGAGAAGCGGCAGTTCGAGGGGGAGGTCCGCGTCAGCGACTCAGGTCGTCGGATGGCGCAGGGCACCTGCCCGGTCTGCGGCACCAAGATGAACCGCATTCTCGGCAAGGCCTGACACAGCACTCCACTCGTTCGCGACGGGGCGGCACCTTCGGGGTGTCGCCCCGCGCTGCGTCTCCGGGCGGTGAGACACCTCCGGGGCTGTGGACGGCGGCAGCGGCCCACGCCGGAAGGCTGGCAGTCTCGCAAGCGCGGCACCTACGGCCGCCCTTGCCGCCAGCCTCCGGAGGTCCGATGCGACCGGTGCTCAAGCCTGCCCTGCGACGACTGTGGCGTGATGCCACCACCGTGCAGCTCGGGCTCGATCCCGACCGCGCGGTCGTCCTGGGTGGCTGCGACCGCTCGGTAGCCGCACTGCTCGAGGCGCTCGACGGCACTCGCGACCGCGTCCAGCTGCTGCTCGAAGCGGCCCGGCGGGGCATCGACCCGGCGCTGGTCGACGAGCTGCTGCTCGCGCTCTCCCGGGCCGGAGCCCTCGACGACGCGGCGCGCCCGCTGGGCGAGCTCGCCCTCCTCCAGCCGGTCGAGCGCGACCGGCTGGAGCCCGACCGTGTCGGGCTGTCACTGCGCTCGGGGCAGCCGGGCGCAGCGGTCGATGTCCTGACCCGGCGCCGCCGCAGCCACCTCGCCGTCATCGGCACCGGGCGCGTGGGTGCGCCGCTTGCCGCGCACCTCGCCACCGCGGGCGTCGGTGCCCTCACGCTGGTCGACCCGCGACCCACTCGGCCCGCCGACCTGGCGGCAGGGGGGCTCCCACCGACCGCCATCGGGCGGCCGCGCGCGATCGCCGCAGGCGACGCGATCCGCGAGTCCAGCCCCGCCACGCGGGTCGGCGACAGCGCGACGGTGCCGGCCTCCTGCGACCTCGTCGTGGTCACGGTCCCCGACCGGGAGCTCACCGACCTGCTGGTGCGCGACCGGCTGCCACACCTGTTCGTCGGGGTCCGCGGCGCGACGGCGGTCGTCGGGCCGCTCGTCCTGCCGGCCGTGACGTCCTGTGCGCGCTGCCACGACCTGATCCGGGCCGACCGCGACCCGGCCTGGCCGCGGCTCGCCGCACAGCTGCAGGCCCAGCCGGCCGACGGCGGCGAGGCCGCGGTGGCCGGGATCGCGGCGGCGATCGGGGCCGCCGCCGCCCTCGAGGCGCTCGCCACGCTCCAAGCACCCGACGCACCCGACGCTGCGGGCCGGCTCACCGACGCCACGCTCGAGCTCTCGCCGCCCGACTGGCGGCTGCGCAGGCGATCCTGGCGGCCCCATCCGGACTGCCCATGCGGCGCCGGAGGCGCGGCCGACGAGGAGCTCGCGGGCGCCGCGTCGTACGCCATTTTCCGTAGCCGGGCGGATATCGGCGACCCCGGCAGGCCATGATGAAGACGTGAGCGAACTCCCGCGCAAGGCCATCACCCGCAGCGCCAAGCTCGCCAGCCTGCCGCTCGGGGTGGCTGGGCGCGCGACCGTCGGGCTCGGCAAGCGCATCGGCGGCCGGCCCGCGGAGGTGGTCGCGAGCGAGCTGCAGGCCCGCACCGCCGAGCAGATCTTCCGGGTGCTCGGCGAGCTCAAGGGCGGCGCCATGAAGTTCGGGCAGGCGATGTCCGTGCTCGAGGCCGCGCTGCCGGAGGAGGTCGCCGGGCCCTACCGCGCCGCGCTCACCAAGCTCCAGGAGGCCGCCCCGCCGCTGCCGCCCGCCGCCGTGCACCGCGTGCTGGTCCAGCAGCTCGGCGAGGACTGGCGCGAGCTGTTCATGGAGTTCGACGACACCCCGGCCGCGGCCGCGTCGATCGGTCAGGTGCATCAGGCGGTCTGGCACGACGGGCGCGACGTCGCCGTCAAGGTGCAGTACCCCGGCGCCGGCAAGGCGCTGATGAGCGACCTCGACCAGCTCGCGCGGATGGCCCGGCTGTTCTCCATGATCTCCCCCGGGCTCGACATCAAGCCGCTGATCCGCGAGGTCAAGGCCCGTGTCGCCGAGGAGCTCGACTACGACCTGGAGGCCAGCGCGCAGTCGGCCTACGCCGCGGCCTACGACGGCGACCCCGACATCTTCGTGCCCGCCGTCGTCCACCACGCCGACCAGGTGCTGGTCACCGAGTGGATCAACGGCACGCCGCTTTCCAAGATCATCGCCAACGGCACGCAGGAGGAGCGCGACCGGGCCGGCCTGCTCTACGTGCGGTTCCTGTTCTCCGGGCCGGAGCGGTGCGGGCTCCTGCACGCCGACCCGCACCCCGGCAACTTCCGGATGCTGCACGACGGCCGGTTCGGCGTCATGGACTTCGGCGCCGTCAACCGGCTGCCCGACGGCATCCCCGAGCCGATCGGCCGGCTGATCCGGCTGGCGCTGTCCGGTGACGCGCAGGCGGTCTACGACGGGTTCGTCGAGGAGGGCTTCGTGCGGCCCGGCGTCGACATCGACCCGCAGGGCGTCTACGACTACCTGGAGCCGATGCTCGAGCCGGTCCGCGCCGCCAACTTCCAGTTCAGCCGGGCCTGGCTGCGCAAGGAGGGCGCACGCATCGCCGACCCGCGCTCGCCGGCGGCACAGCTCGGCCGCAAGCTCAACCTGCCGCCGACCTACATGCTCATCCACCGCGTGACGATCGGCGGCATCGGCATCCTCTGCCAGCTGGGCGCGCAGGGACCGTTCCGCGCCGAGATGGAGCGCTGGCTGCCTGGCTTCACCGACAAGCCGACCCGCAAGCGCAAGCCGAAGGTCCAGCCACCCGCGAACCTGCCGACCCCCGACGAGACCGCCGTCGTCGAGCCCGACGTCGCGCCACCGAAGCCCAAGCGCACCCGGCGCACACCGAAGGCCTGACCCGGCGCGCCTACCACCACTCGCTGTCGAGGCGCGCCTCGATGCTGCGCAGGTGCTCGCGGGTGCACGTGTCGCAGATCCACTGGCGACGGCCGCGCTCGGTCTGCACGGTCCAGGTCGGCGGCGGCTCGTCCTCGCGGCGGCCGCAGATCGCGCAGACGGCGTCGCTCACGACGTGACCACCGCCGGTCGCGTGCGCAGCGGCAGCAGCAGCAGGTACGCCGCGATGGCGACGGCGAGCGTCGCGACGAGCGCGGTCCGGTAGCCGCCCAGGTGGTCGATCAGGTAACCGGCGGCCGGCGGGCCGACCAGGGCGCCGATGCCGGCGCTGGTGTAGAGCGCGCCGAGGGTGCCGCCGAGTCCACGGGTGCCGAAGAGCGTCGCGGCCACCGACGGCGACAGCGCGATGAAGCCGCCGTAGCCGACACCCAGGACGATCGCGAAGACGACCAGCAGGCCGTAGCTGGTGACCACCAGCCAGATCGCGTAGCTGCACGCCATCGCCGCGACGCAGCCCCGGTAGGTGCGCACGTGCCCCCACCGGTCGGCCAGCGCCCCGAGTCCGAGGCGGCCCACCACGCTGGCCGCGCCGATGAACCCGACCAGCGCGGCCGCGGCCACCTTGCCGGCGCCGTGGTCGCGGGCGAACGGCGGCAGGTAGACGAACGGCACGAACAGCGCCAGCGAACCGAAGAACCCGGAGATGTAGAGCCAGCGGAAGTTCGCCGACCGGATCGTCTCGCGCAGCGGCACCGACTCGACCTCCGTCGCGTGCAGCGGCGGGCGGCTCGTCAGCAGGGCGCACACGACGAGGACGGCCGCACCGGCCAGGCCGAGCGCGACCTCCGTCGTACGCCATCCGAAGGAATCGATGAGCGCCGCGGCCAGGGGCGCGCCGACCAGCGTGCCGACGCCGATGCCGGCGACCGCGATGCCGACGGCGGTGCTGCGGCGGCGGTCGAACCAGTTGCCGACGACCGCGACCATCGGCACGTAGCCGCAGGCCACCCCGACGCCGACGCCGACGCCGTAGGTGATGTAGACGAGCCACAGGTGGTGGACGGCCGCCGTCACCACCATGCCGGCGCCCATTGCGACCGCGCCGACGAGCAGCACCGGCCGTGGTCCGAACCGGTCGACCGCGGCACCCGAGAGCGCGCCGAACTCGAAGTATAGGAATGCCGTGATGCCGAACACCGCCGACGTCGCGCTGTGCCCGCTGCCGAAGTCCTGCTGCATCGGGGTCAGGAACGCCCCGAAGCTGTAAGCCACGCCGAAGACCGTGAACATCGAGGCGAACGCCGTGGCGACCGCGGTCCAGGCCCGCGGGCCCTCCAGCCGCACCTCCCACCTCTCCGCCCCGACCATGGGTTGCACCGTAGCCGTCACGCGGCCGCGAGCGAGCCGGCGTGGGATGACCGGCTCAGGCGAGGCAGCGCAGCGGCCGGCCGCCGTTGTAGGTGATCATGTCGCCGAACGCCGCCGCGATGTCGATCGGTGAGCCGAGCGGCTCGCCCTCCAGCTCGGCGTAGGCGCGGTGCAGGTTGCCGACGATGCGCTCGCGGTCGTGCAGCTCGGCGTAGGGCCCGAGGTCGACCTCGCGGGCGGCGTCGAGCGGCGACAGGCCCGCGGCGTGCGCCTCCCCGGCCAGGTCGAGGACGAACTGCACGTAGGCCTCGACCAGGTCGATCGTCGAGGCGCCGCACACGGGGCCATGGCCCGGGACGATGGCGGCGGTGTCGTAGTCGCGCAGCCGCTGCAGAGCCACCAGCGCCCCGCGGACCGATCCCATGAGCAGGAACGGCGTGCCGCCGTCGAACAGCAGGTCACCGGCGAACAGCACCCGCTCCGCCGGCAGCCACGCGACCACGTCGCCGGTGGTGTGCGCGGGCGTGCCGATGTAGTGCAGCTGGATCTCCCGGTCGCCGGCGAACACGGTCAGCCGGTCGTCGAAGACGACCGACGGCGCGGTGATGCGCAGGTCGCCCCAGTCGACCGGCCCGAAGACCGGCTCCAGCCCGCCGATGTGCTGGGCGAGCACGCCGGTGCGGCAGTTGCGGTGGCCGACGATCGTCGCGTCGGCGAACAGGCAGTTGCCGTTGGTGTGGTCGCCGTGGTGGTGGGTGTTGACCAGCGTCGTGACCGGTTGCGACGTCACCCCGGCGATGGCGCCGAGCAGGGCGCGGGTGCGCCTCTCGGTCGACGTCGCGTCGATCGACGTCACCGCGTCGGTCCCGACGACGAAACCCGCGTTGTTGATCCACCAGCTGCCGTCGGGCTGCAGGTAGGCGTAGACGCCGTCGGCGACCTCGACGGTCTCCGGCGGCGGCAACGCGTCTCCCTCCGTCACCGGCCACACGCTAGCCACCAGGGCCCTATGGAGAAACGTCCGCGCATGGTGTGATCGGGCCAGCCGCATCGAGGAGGACGTCATGGCGTACGTCGAAGACCGGACAGTGCACGACGCCGACTCGCACATCTTCGAGCCGCAGGGCTACGCCGAGCACTACGCCGACCCGGGCATCCGCGACCGGCTGCGCGAGGCGCTGCACTCCGACCGCGGCGACCCGCTGACCGAGAAGGCGCTGGTGAAGCAGCGCGACCCGGAGTGGCGGCAGCACGACGCCGAGGAGATCCTGCTGCGCAAGAACCACGTCGCGCTCGGCGCGATCCTGCGCGAGGACCGGCCGGCGGCGCTGGACCACCTCGGGTTCGCCAGCCAGCTGGTGTTCACGACGACCTACCTGGGGCCGCTGCGGTCGTTCGCGGTCGGCGAGGATGCCGACCTGGCCTACGGTCTGGCCACCGGCCACAACCGCGGGATCGTCGACTTCTGCACGGTCGACCCGCGGCTGCTGCCCGTCTGCTTCGTGCCGTTCACCGACATCGAGCGGGCGGCCGACTGCGCCGCCGACGCGATCGCGATGGGCGCGGCCGCGCTGATGATCGCCTCCGACCCGCCCCGGCACCACTCCCCCAGCCACATCGGCTTCGACCGGGTGTGGGCGCAGGCCGAGGAGGCCGGCGTACCGATCCTGTTCCACGTCGGCGGCGAGAAGCCGATGAGCCCGGTCTACAAGGCCAACGGCCTGCCGCCGGTGCCCGACTTCCACGGCGGCGACACGAACTTCACGTCGGTGTCCTACCTGGCGATCCCCTACGCACCGATGCAGACGCTCGGCACGCTGATCTTCGACGGCGTCCTCGACCGGTTCCCGCGGCTGAAGTGGGGCCTGATCGAGCTCGGGGCGAGCTGGGTGCCGGGCTGGATGCACTCCATGGACTCGGCGGCCGAGGCGTTCCGGCGCAACGAGGAGCGCCTGCAGAACCTCAGCCTGAAGCCATCGGAGTTCGTGCAACGACAGGTGCGCGCGACGCCTTACCCGCACGAGCCGGCCGGGTGGATCGTCGAGCAGTGCGGTCCGCAGGTCGCGATGTTCTCCTCCGACTACCCGCACGTCGAGGGTGGGCGCAACCCGATGAAGCGGTTCGAGGCGAGCCTCGCCGGCCGCAGCGCCGAGGAGAAGCAGGCGTTCTTCTGCGACAACTTCGCCGACCTCATGGGGCCTGCGCTCGACCGGGTGCCACAGCCGGTCGGCTGATCCCCGGCGCGCCGACTCAGGCGTGCACGGTGACCGGCGTGCCCAGCGGCAGCGCAGACGCCAACTCGGTCGCCACCTGGTTGGAAACTCGCACGCAGCCGTGCGACACCGACTGACCGAGCAGCTGCGGCTGGTCGGTGCCGTGGATGCCGATCTCGGCGTCACCGCCGTCGAACGACGTCAGCGTCGGTGAGTAGCCGGACAGCCCGAGCGCGAACGGCCCGTAGGGCCCGTCGGGGTGAGCGGTACGCACAACGTCGGTGACGTAGAGCAGGCCGGTCGGTGTCGGGTCGGCGGACGTGCCGGTCGCGGTGATGGCGGTGAGCACGGCCTGCGCCCCCCGGTAGACCGTGAGCTGGTGCTGCGACAGGGCGACGTCGACACGAAAGTCGGTGCGGGTCAGCGACACCTGCGACATCGGCACCCATCCGTTGCTGCCCAGCGGCCGGATCGGCAGCAGCACGTGCAGCCAGCCGTGCTGCGCGCCGAGCACCAGCACGACCCGCTCGGAGCCGTAGGCCGTGCGCGGGCTCAACGTGATCGCGGGCCGCGCGGCTCCCGGCGCCCCGTAGATCGGCATCCCGCCGCTGCGGGGCGTCGCGATGTACGACGTGGTCGTGGCCGGGGCCACCGGGCCGGCGGCGACCGTCGTGATCGTCGACGTGGCACACCCACCAGTGGCGGCGGCGCACGCCGCCGCCACCAGCACGGCCAGCACCCGGCGAGGTAGCCGCACGCCGCCTACGCCTAGCCGGCGAAGTTCGGGTCCCCCGACACCGGGGTCGCGGGGGTTGCCGCAGGTGCGCTGTCGACCGACGTCTGGTCCGCCGTCGTCGTGGTCGCATCGCTGCTCGACGACGAGCCCCCGGTGGAGCTGTCGTCGGCCGACGGCGTGGACGAGGTGCAGCCGAGCTGGCTGCCCAACGTGCCGGCGACGTCGGCGGGCGGCGCCTGACCGGCGGTGCTGCTCGCGGTGCTCTGGACCGTGGTCACCGTGTCGACGGCGGTCCCGGCGACGGGTGCGGGCAGACCGCTGTCGGTGGTGCAGGTGCTCGCCGCGACGGCGTTCGGCGCCGCCGCACCTGCCGGCGCGGCAGGGGTCTGCGCGGCAGGAGCGCCGTCAGCAGGTGCGGCGGCCGCCGCGTCGTCGGCCGGCTGCTGCCGGTCGTGCCACGACTGGTGCCACGACGAGTCGCCGTGACCGCCCCAGGACAGCGCGGGTGCGGCGCCCAGCCCCGCGGTGACCGCGACGACTGCTGCGGCCGCACTCACGGCTCGGCGTAGGCCACGGGAGCCGGTGCTCATGCTGCCTCCTCGGAGCGGCGCCGCCCACGGACACCGACTCACCTCCTCTACGGACGAGCACCTCCCAACCCCCCGAGACTGATCCGCCGCAAAGGCCCACAATGCGGGCGGGAGGCGACCGTGACCGCTGTCGACGAGCGCAACAGCGACCGCACCTGGGCGGCGTTGCTGGCCGAGCGCGACGCCGCCGTGCGGGTCGCCGCGGCGCGCTGCAGGCAGCCCGACGACGCCGAGGACTGCGCGCACGACGCGCTGGTCCGCGCCGCGACGTTCCCGACGCTCGACCTCGACCGTGCGGGCCGGCTGCTGATGACGACGACGGCCCGCGTCACCGTCGACCTGCACCGGCGCGAGCAGGCCCGACTGCGGGCCGAGCTCGCAGCGGCCGCCCGGATGTTCGCGCAGGCCGGCTCGCCGGAGGACGACGTGTGCGACCGCGCGGAGGCCGGCTGGCTCGCGCGGCAGGTCGACGACCTCCCGTCGACCGAGCGCAGCGTGCTGCTCGCACGAGCAGCCGGGGAGACCACCCGGCAGACCGCCCAACGTCTCGGCCTGGCGGAAAAGACGGTGGAGAACGCGCTCGGCCGGGCGCGCTCGAAACTGACCCGACGCTGGCGGGAAACCCTGTCCGGCGTGCTGCTGCCGGTCGCCCTGGCGCGCAAGGCGTTCGGCGCGCACGCCGCAGTCAGCAGCACCGCGATGGCGCTGGCAGCCGCGACCGGGATGACCGTCGTCATCGTCGGTCAGGCGGCCGCGCCGACTTCCGCGGCACCGGTGCAGTCCCGACCGCTTACCACCGCGTCAATGCCTGCCGCGTCGAACCCGGGGTCTACCGCCGCCGCGGCAGTCCCGAGCCCGCCGGCCAAAGGCCCCGCCGCGCCACTCGTCGCGCCGACCGACGTCCCGACCGACGCGACCGCTACGAGCATGAACGGGTCCAACTGGTGGTGGCGTCCGTCCGACCGCGAAGACCACCAGCCCCAGCCCCCCGCGAGCAACGGCGACCTTAGGAACGTGCTGCCGACCCCGCCCACGCAACGGCATCACGGGCAGACGGACTGCCGCGGCTGGCTGCTCTGCCCGGGTGGCGACGCGGGCGGTTCGGCGTACCGCTGACGCGCGACACGTTCAGGAACACTTCAGGAAGCCGCGACACTGTCGTCGCGTGCGCAGGTGGCTCATCACGGGCGCGCTCGCGATCCTGCTCATCGCCGGGGGTGTCGTCTGGTCGGTGCAGGGGGGCAGCGCCTCGACGACGAAGTACCTCACCGCCATGGTTGCTCGCGGCACCGTCGCGCAGACCGTGGCGGCGGTCGGCACCGTGCAGCCGGCGACGACGCTGTCGCTGGACTTCTCCGGCGCGAGCCTGTCCTCGGGATCGGGGAGCGGCGGTAGCGGCAGCGGCGCGTCGGGGCGAAACGTCAGCAGCGGCGCCACCACGGTCACCTCGGTGACGGCTACCGCCGGTGAGCAGGTCTCCGCCGGCGTGACGCTGGCACGGCTCGACGACAGCGCGGCGCAGGCGCAGCTGGCCAGCGCCCAGGCACAGCTGGCAGCCGCGCAGGCCCGTGTCGCAGCCGAGCCGGCCGGCACGAGCGGCGCGACCGCGGACGCCGACGCCGCCTCGGTCGCGCAGGCCGAGCAGCAGGTGCAGTCCGCCCGGTCCGCCGTCGACGCGACCGTGCTCAAGGCCCCGGTCGACGGCACGATCACCGCCGTCAACCTGACCGCCGGGCTGCCGCCGACGTCGCCGGCCATCACGATGAGCTCGGGCGCTCTCGGCGTGGTCGCGGCCGTCTCCGAGGACGACATCGTCGACCTGCAGCCCGGGCAGAAGGCGACGGTCACGTTCCCCGCGCTGGCGACGTCGACGACCGGGACCGTGGGCGCACTGCCGAGCGCGGCGACCACGTCGACGACCGGGTCCGGGTCGGGCGCGGTGACGTTCCCGGTCACGGTGAACCTGCCGCAGCCGCCGGCACACCTGCTCCCCGGCATGAGCGCGCAGATCAGCATCGTCATCAGCGAGCGCGACAACGTGCTCGAGGTGCCGACGTCGGCGATCCAGGGCAGCACCGACGCGCCGACCGTGCAGGTCATGGCCGACGGGCGGCCCGACAGCCGGCCGGTCGAGATCGGGTTGTCGACCAACGGGATGACCGAGGTGATCTCGGGTCTGGCCGCCGGGGACGTGGTCGTCACCGGCGTGGTCAACCCGACGAGCACGACGACGGTCACGCCGGGCAGCGGCATCGGCGGCGGTCTCGGCGGAACGGGCGGCGGCTTCCGCGCGCGGCTGGGCGGGACGGGCGGTGGGGGCTTCGGAGGCTTCCGCGGCGGGGGCGGCGGGGGCACCGGCGGCGCGGGTGGTGCCGGCGGCACCGGTGGCTGACCCGGTGGCTGACCGGGTGACCGGTCCGGAGCAGGCCCGCGTGCTGCTCGACATCCGCGACGTGACCCGGGTCTACCGGCTGGGCGCCAACGAGGTCTGGGCACTGCGCGGGGTGACTTTCGCCGTGGGCGTCGGGGAGAACGTCGCAATCATGGGCCCTTCCGGCTCCGGCAAGTCGACGCTGCTGCACATCCTCGGCCTGCTCGACCGACCGTCGGGGGGCTCCTACTCATTCCTCGGCGTACCGACGTCGACGCTGTCCGACGACAACCAGGCACGGCTGCGCAACCGGGCGATCGGGTTCGTCTTCCAGAGCTTCAACCTGGTGGCGGGTGAGTCGGCGCTCGACAACGTCGCCGCTCCTCTGGTCTACGCCGGCGTCAAGCGGCGGGAGCGACTCGAGCGCGCGGCGGCGGCGCTGCAGCGCGTCGGCCTCGGCGACCGAATGCGGCACGACCCGTCGCAGCTTTCGGGCGGCCAGCGCCAGCGGGTGGCGATCGCGCGCGCACTCGTCACCGATCCCCCGCTGCTGCTCGCGGACGAGCCCACCGGCAACCTCGACTCGTCGGCCAGCCGCGAGATCCTCCACGTGCTGCACGAGCTGCACGCCCGCGGGCTGACCGTCATCACGATCACGCACGACGCCGACATCGCCGCGCAGGCGCAGCGGGTGCTGCACATCGCGGACGGGCGAGTCGTCGCCGAGGACCTCGCCGGGGCACTGCGGTGAGCTATCTGGAGGCGTTGCGGCTGGCGCTGCGCCGGCTGCGCAGCAACCGGCTCCGCACGGCACTCACCGCCCTCGGCGTCATCATCGGCGTCGGGGCGCTGGTCGCCCTGCTCGCCGTCGGGCAGGGCACGAAGCAGCAGCTGACGAGCCGCATCGCGAGCCTCGGCACGAACCTGCTGAACGTCTCGGCCGGTGCGTCGTTCAGCGGAGGGGTTCGCGGCGCCGCCGGCTCGGCATCGACATTGACGGTGGACGACGCCGATGCGCTCGCCAGGCTGCCCGGGGTCGCCGCGGTCGCGCCCGAGATGCAGGTGGGCGACGTGCTGGTCGTCGACGGTCGCAGCAACACGACGACCTCGATGACCGGCACCACGGCGGCCGAGGCGAAGGTGCGCAACTACGCCGTGCAGGCCGGCACGTTCCTGACCGCCATCGACGTCACGAAGGGACTGCGCGTCGCGGTCCTCGGGCCGTCGACCGTCACCACGCTCGGCAGCACACCTGACGAGATCGTCGGCTCGACGATCGACATCGACGGCATCCCGTTCCGCGTCATCGGCGTGACCCAGCCCAAGGGCGGTGGCAACGGCTTCACCGACCCGGACGACTTCATCTTCACGCCGGTGACCGCGGTGCAGTCGCGGTTCACCGGTGCCGCCTCGTTGCGCGCGATCGGCGTCTCCGTCACCGACCCGAGCCGGCTGAGCTACGTCTCCAGCGCCATCACGGCAGCGCTGCGCACGCGGCACCAGCTCGCCCCCAGCGCGAGCGACGACTTCACGCTGGCCAGCCAGGACCAGCTGCTCGCAGTCGCCGACGCGCAGTCGTCGACGCTGCAGCACTTCCTCATCGGCATAGCGGTCATCGCCATGGTCATCGGCGGCATCGGCATCGCCAACACGATGCTGGTGTCCGTCCGCGAACGGGTCCGCGAGATCGGTACCCGCAAGGCCATCGGGGCCAGGCGCCGCGACATCGGCCGGCAGTTCCTCGCCGAGGCCGTCATCGTCAGCCTCGGCGGCGCCCTGGTCGGTGTCGTCGTCGGCGTCGTCGCGACCGGGCCGGTCGGCCACGCCGTCAACGTCACCGCCACGCCGTCGCTCGACGGCATCGGGTTGGCATTCGTCTCCGCGCTGGTCGTCGGCGTCGTCGCGGGCTACTGGCCCGCCCGGCAGGCGGCCCGGCTGGATCCCGTCGAAGCCCTTCGTTACGAGTAGCCAGGAGTTCCGCCATGACCATGCCACCCGACTCCGGCGCGCCGGCCGCAGCCGCAGGTCCGCAGCTGCCCGACCTGTCCGACCTCATCGCCAATCCCGGCAAGCCACCGCGCGACCCCGCCGGTTCCGCGCGCTCGAAGCTGTACGCCGGAGGCGCGGTCGCCGGACTCGTGCTCCTGGGCGCCGGCTTCGCGCTCGGTCACGTGACCGCGAGCGGCGGCCCGGCCACGCTGGCCGCCGCGGTGCAGGACGCCCAGGCCGGCAAGCTGCCGTGCGGGACGCCGAGCACGACGTCGACCCAGGCCACGACGGCCGCGGGCCCCGGCGGCTTGCGCGGAGGCGGCGCGTCGTTCATCGTCGCCCGCCTCTGCCAGGCGGGCCAGAACGGCGGCGGCTTCGGCTCCGGCTCCGGCGCCGCAGGGGGCACCGGCGGCACTGCGGTGGGCGGGGGCGGCGGCTTCGCCGGTCGGGCCGGCGGGCTCGGCCGACTGTTCGGACCGGGCGCGGTCAACGGCACGATCACGTCGCTGACGTCGACGAGCATGACGCTGCAGACCCGGGGTGGCAGCGTCACCGTGGCCCTGCCGGCATCGGCCACGGTCACCAAGACGACCGCCGGCTCGCTCAAGGACCTGGGCTCCGGCATGGACGTCATCGTCAGCACCAGCCAGGACAGCAGCGGCAACCGCACCGCCACGTCGATCTTCCTGCTGCCGCCGGCAGCAGGCGGCCAGAACGGCTGACCAATGACGGCGGCGGCGAGCAGGCGTGTCACGGCGGCTCAGGCCGGGGTGCTGCTCGTCGCCGCACTGGTCGCGGCGCTGATCGCGAGCGCCCGCGGCAGCAGTGCCGCCACCCCGGTGCGTTACGAGACCGTCGCCGTAACGACCGGCGCAGTGACCGATCGGATCTCGGCGACCGGAAGCGTCGCGGCGCAGGCGACCGTCGACCTGGCCTTCGGCACGACGGGCCAGCGGGTGACCGCGGTCGACGTGCATCCCGGTCAGACCGTCGCGAAGGGCCAGCTGCTGGCCACCGTCGACGACACGGCCGCGACGCTGCAGGTCGCCACCGCGCAGGCAGAGCTGACCCTGGCGACCGCTCAGGCGTCGACGACGTCGGCCGCTGGCACGGGCACCGCGCCGGCCGACGCCACCGCCGGCGGATCAGCAGGCGGTTCCGCACCGTCCGGATCGCCGCCCGCCGGGTCCGCGCCGAGGACGTCCTGTACGACGACCACCACGAACGTCGAGCCGGCACCGGCGACCGGCCGCACCGGCACGTCGGCAGGCAGCACCAGCGGGCAGCCGGTCGCGAGCCACTCGCCGCGACCGACGCCCGGCCCCACGGAGTCGACGACGCCTACGCCGACGACCGCGCCGACGGGGCCGACGGCCACGAGCGGGCCGTCGACCGGTTCAAGTCCGTCCGCGCCATCGCGGCACCCGACGGACGGCGTCACCACGACCAAGACCTGCACAACCACGAGCGGCGGCCGGTCCACCCAGACGTCCGGCAGCTCGACCTCCGCCGCCCGTAGCACCGGGTCGAGCGGCGGAACGGGGGGCGGTGGCGGCGGCGCGACCTCGATCAACGACGCGCAGGAGCAGCTGACAGCGGCGCAAGCGACACTGGCCGGCACCAAGCTGCTCGCGCCGCAACCGGGCGTCATCACCGCGGTCGACCTCGTCGTCGGCGCGCTCCCGGGCACGCCGGCCGTGGAGCTGCGCACCACGGGGCTCGCCGTGCAGGTGCTCGTGCAGGAGCAGGACGCGCCGTACGTGCAAGCCGGGCAGAACGTGCAGCTGACGTTCAGCGCTCTCGGCCTGTCGGGCAGCGGGACCGTCGTCGCCCCTCCGCTGGAGCCGCAGACCGGCTCCGGGCTCGCCAGTTCAGTAGTGAGCTACCCGGTGACGGTGTCGATCGTCGACCCGCCCCCGGCGCTGCTGCCGGGCATGTCGGTCTCGGCCACGTGGACGGCTGCGACCCGCGACCAGGTGCTCACCGTCCCGACGAGCGCGATCCAGAGCGGTGACGCGGGCTACGTCGTACGCGTGCTCGACAACGGCAGTCCCGTCACCCGTCCCGTCACGGTCGGGCTGTCGGACTCCTCGCTGACGGAGGTGACCGGTGGGCTGTCTCCGGGGGACCAAGTGGTGACCGGCGTACGCGCGTGAATCCACGGTTTTCGCGCGCATCCTCGGTTTACTGAAGGGCGTGCGGGGCGGGGACGAAGCGACGACATCGGTCGAGAGCAGGCCGTCGTGGCGCCGGATCAGCCGGGGTGAGAACCGGCTGCCGGTCATGCTCGCAGTGCTGGCCGCGGTCGCCCTGCAGATCCTGCTGCCGGACAAGCTCGCGCTGAAGCCGCACTACCTGCTGCCCGCGCTCGAGCTCGCCCTGCTGGCGTTGCTCACCTCGCTGAACCCGGTCTACCTCGACCGGCGCCACCCCCTCGCCCGGCACGCGAGCATCGGCCTCACGGCGCTCGTCACGCTGGCGAACATGATCTCGGCAGCGCTGCTGATCGAGCAGATCCTCAACGGCCGGGTGGGTGGGGACGCGAAGGGGCTGCTCGGCAGCGGCGCCGCGATCTACCTCACCAACGTCATCGCTTTTGCCTTGTGGTATTGGGAAATAGACCAGGGCGGCCCGTTCGAGCGCGCGGCCGGCGGCCACGACGCACCGGACTTCCTGTTCCCGCAGATGGCCACCGCGGAGCTCGCCGAGGCCGACTGGAAGCCGATGTTCACCGACTACCTCTACGTGAGCTACACGAACGTCGTGGCCTTCAGCCCGACCGACACGATGCCGCTGACCCGCACCGCGAAGCTGCTGATGCTCGCCCAGTCGGCCGTGGCGGTCTGCGTCGTCGCGCTGGTCGTCGCGCGCGCGGTCAACGTCCTGCACTGAGGCTGGTGCTTCACCCTCGACGCGATCGGGGGTCTTCGGCGTGTCCGCCGGCGTCGCCAGCCGAAGCCCGTGAGGTGTCGCCTGGACCGGCGTGGGCGCCCGCCCCGGCTCGCCGTCTGCCGCGAACCCGGTTAGGAAGCGCGCTGGAGGAAGTCGCCGACGACGGCATTCCAGCGCTCGGGTTGCTCGAAGTACGGCGAATGGCCCGCGTCGGCGATGACCTCCACCCGCGCGCCGGGCACCTTTGCCGACGTCCGTTCGATCCAGTCCGGGGGGAAGATGTCGTCGTCCGCGCCGACGACGAACAGCACCGGGCAGCCGATCGCCGCGACCTGCTCGTCGGTGAAGAGCACCTCGCTCAGTCCCAGCGTCGCGCTGGCCGGCGGCTGCTCGTCCGCGGCCAGGCCGGACCGGCCGATCTGCTGGTAGAGAAACGCGCGGTCCGGATGCTGCTCGGCGAACCGATCACTCAGCGCCGGGTGGTATCCGACGACCGGCTGCGGCCGGCGCGGCAGCCCGACGCGCTCGAGCCACTCGCGCACGGAGATGCCGGCCAGGCTGTCCGCGATGACCAGACTGCGCACTCTTTCCGGGGCAGCCAGTGTGGCCCCCATGGCGGCCCAGCCACCCATCGACTGGCCGACCACATGCGCCCGTGGCGCCCCGACCGCGTCGAGGATGCGGACGAGGTCGCGTGCCGCCGACCGGGGGTTCGCATCGTCGTTCCTGTTCGTGGACGCGCCGAACCCGCGCTGGTCCCACGTCACGACGCGGTAGGTGCGGGCGAAGTGCGGCACCTGCTGGAACCACACCGTGCGGTTGCCGCCCGCTCCGTGGCCCAGCACCAGGACATCGGCGTCAGGCGGTCCGGAAACCTCGTAGTAGATGGACTCGCCGTCGCTGTCGCAGCTACCGATCGACCAGGGAATGTCGCTGGGCATGAGGGCTTCCTATCGCAAAGCACCGTGGTCCGGGACGCGACGAGTGGATCGCCCAGCGGCGCGGTCCGCGTTCGGGAGGCTGACGGGTACGCCGACGGCATGACAGCCATCCCCGCCACGCAGCGAGCACGCCTTCCGCCCGTCTGCGCCAGGATTCCTGGCATGGACAGCGCAGCAGCGCCACTACGGGTCCTGATCGCCGAGGACGCCTACATCGCCCGCGAGGGCACCCGGCGCCTCCTCGAGGAGCAGGCCGGGGTGGAGGTCGTCGGTGTGGCCGGGAACTACGAGGAGGTGCTCGCGGCAGCACGGCAGCTGCACCCAGACGCCGTGCTGATGGACGTGAAGATGCCGCCGACGTACTCGATGGAGGGCATCGAGGCCGCTCACGTGATCAAGCGTGAGCGACCGGAGACCGGGATTGTGGTGCTGTCCCAGCACGACGACGAGGAATACGTGTGGGCACTGCTGAAGAACGGCGTCGACGGTTACGGCTACCTGCACAAGGTGCGAGTCGGCGACGCCGACCAGCTGCTCCGCGCGCTCCGCGAGGTCGCGGCCGGCGGTTCAGCGCTGGACCCGAGGATCGTAGAGACGCTCCTGCAGCGACGGGCACGCAAACCCGGGTCCCGGCTCGCGACGCTCACGCCGAGCGAGCTGCAGGTCCTCGAGCTGATGGCGGCGGGGCGGTCCAACCAGGCGATCGCCGACGAGCTCTACCTGTCGGTCGGCGCGGTGGAGAAGCGCATCGCGACGGTGTTCGGGAAGCTGGGCGTCGGCCCCGAGCCGGAGCTGAACCGGCGGGTCGCCGCGGTGCTGATCTACCTGCGGGAGTCGGCCGGCACCGGCTGAGCCGGCCGCCGCGGATCCGACCCGAGCGGGATCGCCGCGCTCACCCGCGTGCCCTGCCCCACCGTGCTGTGCACGGCGAGCGTGCCGCCGACGGCCGCCATCCGGTCGCGCATGTTCTGCAGGCCGCTGCCGCCGCCGCCACGTGCGGCGAAGCCCGGGCCCGCGTCGACGACCTCCAGCGACACGGTCTCGCCCTCGGCGTGCAGCCACACCGCGATCGACGCGCCGTCGGCGTGCTTGTAGGCGTTCGTGAGTCCCTCGAGCGCGACAAAGTACAGCGCGGCCTCGGCCTCCCGGTCCAGCCGCCGGCCGAGCAGCGCGTCGTCGACCTCGATGCAGACAGTGACCGGCATTCGCGCGGCCTGCGTCCGCAGCGCCGCCGCCAGCCCCTGATCGCTCAACACGCTCGGGTAGATGCCGCGGCCTAGCTCCTGCAGGGCGAACACCGCGTCCTCGGCCTCCGCCGCCAGAGCCGCGAGCTGCGGCGCGCCTTCACCGGCCGCCCGGTGCAGCCGGGCCACCAGCGCGACCAGTTGCTGCTGGACACCGTCGTGCAGGTTGCGCTCGATGCGACGGCGTTCCTCGTCTTGCGCGCTGACCAGCCGCTGCCGGGAGCGCGCCAGCTCCACCGCCTGCTCCTCGATCTGGGCGAGCCGCTCGCGCAGCTGCGCCTCCAGGCGCAGGTTGCGCAGCCGCATCGCGCACTCCCGACCGAGCATCTCCAGCAACTCGAAGTCCCCGGCGCGCAGCCGGTCACCACGACGCCCGCCACAGGCCAGCAGCCCCACGAGATCCTCACCCGCAACGAGCGGAACGACCGCCTCCGGTGGGGCCGGCCACAGCGGGTCGAGCTCACGCATCGGCGGCCCATCGAGGACGGCGGTGTGCGCGTCGTGCAGCGTCGCAACCGTCGGGTCGGAGAGGGCGACTGCCTCCGTCGGTGTGGCGCCGCTGAGGCCGAGAGGACGCAACGTCGTAGCCACCGGTGAGGTCGCGAGCAGCCACAACCCGGCCCACTCCACCTGCAGGCCGCGGCGAATTCCCTCGCAGACAAGAGGGCCGAGCCGGTCGAGGTCGGCGGCGCGCAGCGTCTCCCACACGCCGGACAGCAGCACGTAGGGCCGCGTCCGGTGCCGATAGACCAGCCGCTCGGCGGTCGCCTCCAGTCGCCGGCGAGCGGGGTGGAACACGACCGTCACGAGCAGCGCGATCGCGACCGCAGTCGCGGCGTCACGGCCACCCACGAGCAGCCCCGCCGCCAGCGCCGGGACCAGCAGCAGCGCGGACAAGGCGGCCCACAGCACGGCGTACACGAGCGTGCGCGAAACGACGAGGTCGATGTCCCACAGCCGGTAGCGCAGCATCGCGACGGTCGCGCCGATCATCGGCAGCGGCTGGGTAGCGATGCTGAACGCGAGGCCGAGATTGCCGAACGCGCTGCCCCGGGTCACCAGCGTGGCGCCGACGATCTGCATGACGATCGTGGTCGCTGACGCGTAGAGCAGCCACCGGACCTGCTCGCGCAGCACGGCGTCCCCGCGCCGGAAGCGCTGCACCAGGTCGCCGAGCGCGACCAGTGGCAGCAGCAGCACCAGATCGGAGGCGCTGGCAGCCCCCGGCCACGCACCCGCGAACGGGCCGCCCGCCCCAGGCGGCACCGCCGTCCCCTTGTAGAAGTCGAACACCCGGTCCGCCGGCCCGACCAGCCACACGACGGCGCTGACCGCGACGCAGAACGCGAGCGACGCGACGAAGACCGCGCGCCACCGCCGGCTGCCGATGCGCCCCTCCGGGAACCACAGGATGAACAGCACCCACGCCGCGACGAGCACGCGGGAGAACGCCACGACCGCGAACGCAGCCTGCGCCGCGAGGTGCGGGATCGGGTGCGCGGCGCCGTAGTCGAGTGCGCTCGCGGCCAGACTGCCCAGGCCGAAACCGAGGCCGGTGACCGTCAGCAGCGGGCCGATGCGCTGCGCCGGCCGGTGCAGCCGGATCAGGCCGCCGAGTGCACCGACCGACATCGCCAGCACGACCGGCCCGAGGCTGCGCGCGCGGATCCCGCCGGCCAGCAGCTGCAGGGCGAGCGCCGCCGCCAGCAACGTGGCGACGGCCAGCACGGGTGCAGCAAGGCGCGCACGCCGCCCGACCCGCAACATCGGCTGATCGTCAGCGGCGCCCGCTCGCTGGTCAATGCGGATGGCCCCCACTGCTGCGGAGGCTAACCCGAACCGAGCCGGAGGCTACCCGGCTTGGCCGGATTGCCTCGCGCCACGACCCTGGCACCGGCTCTCACCGCAACCGCACTGACCGACAAGGAGACCTCATGTCCAAACCCGCCCGCGCCGGGGCCGTCGCTCTCGTGGCCGGACCTGTCCTCGGCCTCGTCTCGATGCTCGTGCTGCCCACCCTGTCCGACGGCGGCAGCGACCTGGTCAAGGCACTGACGGCGCAGCACGGCGCGATGGTCACCGGCCTCACCCTGCAAACGCTGTCGATCCCGATCATGATCGCCGGACTGGTCTGGCTGGCGATCACCCTTGTTCCGCACTCCCCCCGGCTGGCCGTGGCCGGCGGCATCGCCGGCGTAGCCGGCGGGCTGGTGATCCTGTTCGAGGACGGCGTGGCCGACAGCGCCCCCTCCATCGTGAGCTCGCTCGACCCGAACCACGCGACGACGGCGCTCGACCGGATCAGTTCCAGCGCCGCCGCTTCCGTGGACCCGCTCGCCCTGCTCTTCGACCTCGGCGTCGCGCTGCTCGCGTTCGCTGCCGTCCGCGGTGGCGCGCCCCGCTGGATCGCGCCGACCCTCACGGTGTGCGCGTTCGCGCAAGGCGTCGGCTTCGGGTCGGGCGCGCGGCCGCTCGTCGCCGTCGCCTTCGCCGCCATGGCCGTGCTGCTCGGGCTGGTCGTGCGGTCGCTGCGCTCGTCCGACGTCTGGCACGCCTCGCCGCAGTCGGTCGCCGTCGCCTGACATGCACCGACTCGCCAGCGCCGTCCTGCGGCACCCGAGGCTCGTCGTCCTCGGCTGGCTGCTGCTGGCACTCGGCGGCGCGGCCACCGCCTCGCACACGATCGGCCGGTTCACCGACACCTACGCCATGCCGGCTCAGCCCAGCTACGAGGCCGACCAGCACGTCTTACGGCTCTTCGGCAACGGTGGCCAGCAGGAGCCGATCGTCCCGGTCGTGACCGCGCCGGCGGGGAAGACCCTCGCCGACCCCCAGCAGCTGGCGCTCGCGGCGGGCATTCTGGCCGCCGCGAGCCGCCATGCCGACGTACGCGTCGTCGACTACGCGAACACCCACGACCGCACGTTCCTCACCCGTGACCGGCGCAGCACCTTCGCGCTCGTCTTCACCCCCCGCAACAGCAAGCAGAACGGCCAGTCCAAGCTCGACCACACGCTGGCCGCCGCGGTCCGCCGGGCCGCGCCCGAGGGGTGGACGGTGCACGTCACCGGCATGCGCGAGCTCACCAACGCCGCGCCACCGAAGAAGAGCGCCGGCGTGGCCGCCGAGAGCATGATCGGTGGCCTCGGCGCGCTCGTCGTGCTCGTGGTCGTCTTCGCCAGCCTCCTCGTCGCGCTGCCGCTGCTCGTCGCCGCGATCTCGATCCTCACGACGTTCCTGCTGCTCGGCGGACTCACCGCCCTGACCGATGTCAGCTTCATCGTCGAGTACCTCGTCGCCCTGATCGGCCTCGGCGTCGCGATCGACTACTCGCTGCTCGTACTCACCCGCTGGCGCGAGGAACGGGCGGCCGGGCTCGACGCCCGCGCTGCCGCCCTCGCCGCGACGGTCGCCGCCGGCCGCGCCGTTGTGTTTTCCGGACTGACCGTGGCCGCGGGGCTGCTCTCCCTCGTCGCGCTGAACGTGCCGTTCCTGCGCTCCATCGGTTACGCCGGCATGCTCATCCCGCTCGTCTCCGTTGCGGTGGCGGTGACCCTCCTCCCCGTGCTCCTCGCGCGCGTCGGCGACCGGCTCGAGTGGCCACACGAACGGCGGGAAGACGCGGTCAGCACCACCTGGTCCCGGTGGGCAGCCGCCGTCTACCGGCACAAGATCGTCGCCGCCCTGCTCGGGCTCGCCGTCCTCGCAGCACTCGCGACGCCGCTGCTGGCGATCCGGCTCGGTGAGCCGCGCACCGCGACCCTGAGCAAGCAGGGCCCGGCGCGGACCGCACTCGACACGCTCACCCACGGTGGCGTCCCGAGCGGGGTCCTCACGCCCCTAGAGGTGCTCGTGCACGGTGACCCCGCGCCGGTCGAGACCCGGCTGCGCAGCGTGAGCGGCGTACACGCCGTGGTCGCGCCCGCGACGGCCCGCCGCGCGGGGACGGCCCTCGTCGACGTGCTGCCGGCCGCGGAGGCCGGCCAGCACGCCGGCAAGGCCACGGTCACCGCCGTCCGCGACGCGGTACGCGACGACCCGGCCGTCATCGGCGTCGCGGGGGTCGGCCCATCGACGGTCGACGCCGTGCATGCGATCTACGGCAACTTCCCGCTCATGCTCGCGACGATCGCCGTGCTGACGTTCCTGCTGCTCACCCGCGCGCTGCGGTCGGTCGCCCTTGCCGTGAAGGCGGTGTTGCTCAACCTGCTGTCGGTGGCCGGCGCGTACGGCGTGCTGGTGATGGTCTGGCAGTGGGGCTGGGGAAGCAGCGCGGTGTGGGGCGTCGACGCGACAGGAGCGGTGACGTTCTGGGTCCCCGTCTTCGTCTTCGCGTTCCTGTTCGGTCTGTCGATGGACTACGAGGTGTTCATCCTCGCGCGCATCCGTGAGGAGTACGACCGCACCGGCTCCACCGAGCGTGCGGTGGTGGAGGGGCTCGCCCGCACCGGACGCATCGTCACCAGCGCCGCAGCGATCCTCGCCCTCGCGTTCCTCGCGATGTCAACCGGCCCGCAGACCGACATCAAGATCCTCGCCACCGGCCTCGGCGCCGGCATCCTGCTGGACGCCCTCGTCGTCCGCAGCCTCGTCGTGCCGGCGCTGGTCGCGCTGTTCGGCCACTGGAACTGGTGGCTTCCCGAACGCGTCGCGCGCCGGTTACGACTGCATGACGATTCAGCGCCCAGCGGCCGCGGCGTGAGGGGTACGTCGAGGCAGGTGCTTGATCGTTAACGAGCCACTGTGTTCTGGCGCCGCTGGACAACTCGCCGCTCGCAGCCGGCGTTTTCGGGCGCGCCGTCACCGGAAACTCCTCCCGGCTGGACCCGCGTCAAGGGGCGGCGCAACTGGGTGGCCGACGCGGCCGTCCGGTGCCAGCCTGGCGTGGTGCCGACAGTTCCTCAGGACTACGACGCGGATCCCGCGCGGCGACGGGCTTGGATCGCGCCGCGCGACGTGCACGACATAGTGGCGCCAGAGCTGCTTGGGCCGGTGCTCGATGCCGGCTGCGGGGAAGGGCGGCTGGCAGCGCGCTTGGCACCAACGGTGCGATGGGTGGGTCTCGATCTGTCGCCGGCGCAGCTCGCTCAATGCCCACATCGGCCGGTCGTACGAGCGGACCTACTCCGGCTGCCCTTTGCGGACGAGACGTTCGCCGAGGTGACACACCTGTGGTGCCTGTACCACCTGGAGGACCCGGTTGAGGCGGTTCGCGAAGCAGCTCGAGTGCTGCGTCCGGGGGGTCGCTACTACGCCTGCACAGCAGCCCGCAACAGCGATCCCGAGCTCGTGCCGGAGGGGTATCCGCCGTCTCCGTTCGACGCCGAAGAAGCAGCCGCAATCATCGGCGGGGTCTTCGATGACTTGGACGCTGAGCGGTGGGACGGGCCGTTCTTCCCACTCGTAACCCGCGAAGAGGTGCGCGCCTACTGCAGGCACAACTACATCCCGCTCGAACGCGCGGAACATACGGCACTGCCTCTTTGGCTAACCAAACGGGGAGTACTGGTGCGGGCGACCAAGCGCTGACGACAGCGTGAAGGTGCCGAGTGCGTCGCCTTCGCCCGCGACGAGATCCTTCGAACGGCGCCTGTGCCGATCGCTCGGAGCGCATCAGATCAACTTCGAGGCGTTCGCTGACTCGAAGGCTGGCGGAAGGGTCCCTCGGGACAGCAAGTAGGGAACCGCTACCCGCTTGAAGTGGTGACGTTCGGCACTGGCCGATGGGCGGCCAAGAGGTGAGGCTCGAGTGAGGAGGAAGGGATGCGTCCGATGAAGACACCACTGCTCGCTCTCGCGGTCGTCCTCATGCTGTTCGGAGCGGCCATGCTCATCGCCGACGTTGTCGGCGTTTCAGCGCTTTGGATCGCCATCATCGCCATCGGCATCGCCGTTGTAGTCCTGCAGCAAGTCGGCGGCAGACCGAGTCACCGGTAGGTGCCGTTGTCAGCGGATGGCATCAGTTGCGCAGCTAGGAATGTGAGGACGCGGTCCAGTGCCGCACGGGTGGGGTGCTCGGGCTCATCGACGAGGTCGACGGTGAGCACAGAGTGCGCGCTCTGCGCGATGCCATATCTGTTGCCCGGCGATGAGTCGATCTCGATGCCCTCGAAGGCATCACCGAAGGCCGCGCGCAGGGCCTCGAATCGCTCTGCCGGGCACCCCTTGTCGTTCGTGAACCGAAGTCCCAGTACGCAGAGTCCTTCCCGCGTCCGCTGCTGAACGCGATGTAGGTCGTCTTCATCCAGACCAATCGCGGCCCGGCGGCGGTGGCCGATTGGCGCGGGCAGCGCGGGTTGGCTCATCACTGCCGCCTGCACGGACGGGTCGACTGCGGTGGCCAGAGCGAAGCCGCCGGTGAAGCACATACCGACGACTCCGACACCCACGCCGCCGCACTCCATGAACGCGCGGGCAGCAAGCCCGCGCAGCCAGCTCGCCACCCGGCTCGTCCGGTCCGCGAGCACGGTGAACTCTCGGGAGACGCACACGCGCGCCACCGACCGTCGAATCGCGCTACCAGAGAACGGCTCGCCCGGCTGACCAAACAGCGACGGCAGATAGGTCGTGTAACCAGCACCGATCAGTCGCCGAGCGAACTCCACCACCCCTGGATGGAGGCCCGGCATCTCGTGGATGACGACGACAGCCGGACCTGAGCCCTGCCGGTACACCGGGTGCGTCCGCCCGTCGTGTACGAACGTGAACAGGTCGAAGTCGTCCAGTGCGTTGGGCTCCTCCATACCGACCTCCCGGGGCCATCATGGCGCTAGTGCTGCTTTCGCGGGAGGAGTACGACGCCCTGCAGGAAACAGCGCCTCGTCTACCTCGTAGACGGCGGCGAAGTAGTGAGCCTCGGGCGCGCTACCAGTACTGATGTGCCGCTCTCACTCATCGCGCAGGGCCAGCGGCTTGAGTTCGGCGCTACGGTTCTGGCCGTGCATGGGATCGTGCGCGGGGCACCGCTTCTCCTGGCCCTGGCCATAACGCCTACGGCGTGCTCCGCCTCGCCGAAGTCCACGGAGTGCCTCTCGTCCATGCGCACGGTCGAGAAGAAGGTCCACGCGACTCATCTCACAGACCATCAGTTGATCGCGCTCGGCAAGACGATATGCCGCACCCTGTCCGTCGGAGAGCCCCACAAACAGCAAGTCGTTCTCGCCGACGCGCGTCTGGGCAGCGCCGTGACGGGCACCGCCGCCTACTTCCTGGCGATCCAGGAGTTCTGCCCCAACCAGGCCAGCCAGTAGGTGCCGTTCTCGCGCGGTCTCGGCCGGCGGCGAAATCGATCGAGAGCGGCACCCTCACGTCGCCGTTTTGACCTAGACGATCCTAGAAATCTGCGAGCTCGGCACGGGCGGTGAGCACGTCACGGACGGCGCCGTTGTCGACCAGCTTCTGAAACATCGGATCGCCGCCGCGGGCGAGTTGAAGAACGTTCTCGCAATGCGCTTCAAGTCGTCGATCGAGGACAGCTAGCAGGTCGGCGACCTGGCCCTCCCAGCCGTACTTCCCAAGCAGCAGCGCTAGCCGGCGGCGGCGATCACCGAAGGCACTGAATCCCTCGGCTGCTGCGACATGTCGGGCGTGAAGTGGCACCCACGCGCAGGCCGTAAAGGCCAGGTCCCATTCCGGAGCCCCTGGGCCGGCGAAGTCCCAGTCGAAGAACCCCGCCAGCCGGCCGCCGTTCCAGGCTGCGTTATACGGCGTCGCGTCGTTGTGACAGATGATCTGTCCCGGCGCGCACTGCCCTCCCATGCGCCAAGTGGCATCGGACGGAGGAACGAAGTCAGCCACCGCACGGTGGTAGTCGCGCAGCCATTCCGCCACCTGGGGCAGCGTCTCATCTGTCAGAGCTGGAGTGGCCGCATGGTCGCGACGGCGTGAGGGTCGGTGCGCCAGATGTCGGAGACGTCGGCGTAGAGCTCGATACTGTTGCCGTCTGGGTCGCTGGTGTAGATGCTATGGGCCACAGTGTGGTCGGCGATGCCGAGAATCGGTGCCCCGGCTCGGTCGAGGCTTTCCTTCGCATCGCGCAGGTCTGCGGTTGAGTCGCCGATGCGGAAGGCGACGTGGAACAGGCCGGGCGAGTCGGCTGAGGGGGGTGGTCCATCGCCGACTTCGACGATCGCGAAGTCGTGGTGGTTACCGAGGGTGAAGAACGTCATCGGCGGGGTTTCGAGGCGGGCCACGACCGGCAGCCCGAGAACGTCGCAGTAAAAGCGTTCGGCGGTCTCCCGGTCGCGCACCTTGAGCACGACGTGCCCGAGCTGCTGTACCTGCAGCGTCACGTCAGGCCGCCGGCAGACTGATCAGCTCGAGCTGAATGTTGTCGGGGTCACGGAAGGCCAACAGCGCCGAGCCGTGGACCGCTCCCGGCTGGATCCCGGAGTGCTCGACACCGAGCCGATCGAAGTGCCGCGCCCAGCCCTCGAGGTTGGCGCGGTCGGTGACGTGCAGCGCGAGGTGGTCGAGGCCAGGCCGGCGCTCGTCGAACTCCTCGTCGGCCTCGACAGCCCTGTGCCGGCTGAGGCCGAGCATCGCCCCGCTGTCGTGGCGAAGGATGACGCGTTCGAACCGATCGGTGGCGTAGCTGGTCAGCCTGGTGAATCCCAGCACGCCGACGTACCACTGCTCGGATTTCGCGACGTCGTGCACGTTGATGCTGAGGTGATGGAATCCGGTCCAGTCGAGTGCGTTCATCGGTTGGCCTCCTTGGTCGGGGCTCACTGGCTGGGTCATGTCAGGGCGCGGTGAGCTGGGCGACGATGGAGCCGCTGTCGAGCCAGACCTGCTCCCGGCTGATCAGCCCGTCGCGGAAGTCGAAGACGTGCAGGATGCCGAAGCTGACGCGCCGGCCGTTGCCGGGGATGCCGAGCATCTCGCCGATCACCGTTCCGGTCATGCGCTGCTCGAGGATCATCGTGTCGCCGTCGAAGTACCGGTGCCGTGCTTCCTCGCCTTCGGTGCGGAAGTTCGCCGTGAGGTGCTGGTAGAACTCTCGCGCCGCGGCCTTGCCCGTCACGGGCCCACCCGGCATCCCGATGTCGTCGTGCTCGATGTCCTCGGTGTACACGGCGACAGCGCCGTCGACGTCACCGGCACCTTCGGCCTTGAGGTGCCGCTCCACCAGGGCGATCATTTCGGCCCGCTCCATCGCATGTCCCTTCACCGATGCGAGCGTTCACTGCCCGCGATAGCGCTATCATCATGAGATGGCTGTCTCACGTCAAGGCCGGAGTCTCACTGAGTCGGGCCGGCTGAACCAGAAGACGCGCACCCGCACGGCCCTGCTGCAAGCTGCCGTGGAGCTGGTCCGCGAAGGCACTCCACCATCGATACCGGCAGCCGCCGAACGAGCGCTGGTCTCCGTCGCCACCGCCTACCGCTACTTCTCCTCCGCCGAAGACCTGTGGTGGGAGGCATCGACCTCCACCTACGAGCAGACGGTGGAACAGTCAGCACGGCAGGTGGAAACCGCCGGCACCGACCCGCAAGCACGGCTGGAAGCGCTCATCCGCAGCACCGGCTTTCTGATGCTCGACGATCAGCTGCCCTACCGCAGAATCGCCAAGAACGCGCTCGACCAGTGGTTTCGCCAACAGGCCGCACCCGACGAGGAGCGGGTACCGGTCCGCCAAGGACGGCGCAAAGACCAGATCCGGCAGGCCATCGCGCCACTCGCGGACCAGCTTCCCGACACTGCCATGGACCGCCTCGCCCACGCGCTCGGGCTGCTCGTCGGCGCCGAACCCATGATCTCCCTGATCGACGCGATCGGGCTCGACGTCCCCGAAGCCAAGCAGACGCTGCTCGACGCGGC